>CAZZVG010000466.1:0-5602 GCA_964657295.1 Iningainema sp.
TGAGACACACCCAATTAAGCCAATTTCATCAAATTTTTCATATAGGCTTTTTTCTGGAGATTGATTTTTGGATGTTGGTTTTGGATAACGTTTTTTGAGGATTTCAATAAAATCTATTAGTAGACTTTGGGCTTCTTCTGGCAAGTCTTGAATATTCTGTTGTATTTGTTCTATGGTAAGCATAACTATCTTTAGGGGTTATGGGAGAAAATGTCCACATCAAATATTATCTTAATATAATTTGATGAGCGCATAAAGAAAACCCCCACAGTGCTTGCTGTGAGGCGTTTTCTTTGATTCTATGGGTTATTTGAAACCGATTATTCATCTACTTCTTGTCTCAACCTCGGTTCTTTAATAAAAGTTGAATATTTTTGTAGATAAACCCTGTATCATGTTGTACAGATTATATTATTAGATACTTAAATCGTTGAAAATAGACTTTACCAAAACTTGAAGATAAAGAAGGTAAACATAAAGTTTAATCTAGACTATGTTGAATTCCCTATCATTAGTGCGAAAAAGAGTGTTATCACACTGCTCCTCAATCGTAACTGTTATTAATCCCTTGACACGGTTTCCGTATCAGCCATAGACTCTACGTCAATAAACGTCAATTTCCCGACATTCTCCCAAACTGGTGACAACATAGCCAAACTTGCAGCCGCACCCAACACTTGCTCATCACTTATCTCTAGGTATCGCTGTAATTGTTCCAAATTTCTATGACCGCTAATTTCTTGAATGACCCTTAGTGGTATTCCAGCATGACTCATCTGGGTGAGCGCGGTACGTCTGAAACTGTGTGTCGATGCACTAACTTCTACGCAAAAAGTTTCTTAACCACCTAATCGCCTCACTTGTTGTTTGGTCGTTGGCAATTTGGAGACATTGCCGTACAATTTCTCTGACGTTAGGAAAATAGCTGCTTTCTGTAATTGCGTAATTTTCACCCTGTAATCTATAAACTAATAGCTGCTTATTCTTTAACAGCCAAACCTCTGGCACTTTATAAGGGAGATAGTCATTAATATTGGTATAACTAGTAACATCTACTTCAATCACTAAATCTGGTGGAGGGTTATTCTGCCAGTCAATACGGTTCTTTCCTACCACGGATCTCCAATTTTCAATGTAAAAGCAAAAGTCAGGCTCAATGCCGCTGACTTCTGGCAAGCTCATAGTGATGGGCGTAAATGAGTCGTATGTGCGGTTTAAGTGATCAAGTAGAGCTGTTACTATCAATGCCAGCAAGCTAGCATCTCTTCCATGCTCTGGTAGCGGTGCCATCAGCAAAATCTCTCCACGTCGATACTTGATCCGAGGGAAGGCGCGATCGCCAAGTTGCTGACTCAGTACTTGATAATCTTGCCAGTCTCCCAAAAGTTTTAACACTGCGCCTGGTGGCAACTCGATTTTTTCAGGTGTAATTATGGTACGCATATTCGCCTGCCTTTAGAAACTTCGGCCACGCTGAATCCAATTGTACCCGCTCAAGAAGCCCCACATTTTAGCCAGCAAGCACAAATAAAAAAGGGCGGACACTTGCCCACCCTATAAAAAATAAAAAGTATTCTTGACAATTAACCCAACTGTTCTTTCGCCTTGGCTATGATGTTGTCAACAGTGTAGCCAAACTTCTCTAATGCTACTGGACCTGGGGCAGAAACGCCGAAGCGGTCAACACTAATTATAGTGCCTTCGGTGCCAATGTAACGGTGCCAACCGAAGCTAGAAGCTGCTTCCACAGCTAAGCGCTTAGTAACTGACTTTGGCAATACAGACTCGCGGTATTCTGCGGGTTGCTCCTCAAACAATTCCCAAGAAGGTAAGGAGACGACACGAACTTTTTTACCTTCAGCACGGAGTTTCTCAGCAGCTTCTACAGATATGTAGACTTCACTGCCAGTACTTATGAGGATAATGTCCGGAGTGCCTTCACTATCAGCGATGATGTAACCACCCTTAGTCACACCCTCAATTGAGGAACCGGCTAACTGTGGGAGGTTTTGCCGACAGAAAATCAGCAAGGTGGGGCGATGTTGATTGGCGTGTTCCACCGCTACCTTGTAAGCACCGGAGGTTTCGTTACCATCAGCAGGACGAATCACTGTCAGGTTGGGAATTGCCCGCAATGCAGCGATGGTTTCTACTGGTTGGTGAGTGGGACCATCTTCACCCAAACCGATTGAGTCGTGAGTCATTACATAAATGACTCCAGCTTGGGAGAGTGCCGACAGGCGAATTGCTGCCCGCATGTAATCAGTGAACACGAGGAATGTTGCACAGTAGGGAATTAGACCCGAACCATGCAGCGCAATACCGTTGCAAATTGCCCCCATACCATGCTCGCGAACACCAAAGCGGAGGTTACGGTTTTGGTATTGTCCTTTTTGGAAGTCACCATATCCTTTCAACAGGGTATTGTTGGAGTGGGCGAGATCCGCAGAACCACCGATGAGTTGTGGTAAAACTGGAGCTAGAGCATTGAGGGTGGCTTCAGAAGTTTTACGAGTGGCTATTGCTTTGTCACTTGTAGAGTACTTAGGAAGAACTTTATCCCAATCTGTAGGTAGTTTGCCACTGAGATATTGCTCAAATGCCGCAGCATCTTCAGGATACTTCGCTTTGTAGTCGGCTAAGGTTTTGTCCCACTCTGTTTCTAAATTTGCGCCGCGATCGACAGCTTTACGCCAGTGATTGAGGACATCTTGTGGGACTTCAAATTCTGGGTATTCCCAACCTAGATTGTCGCGAGTCAGTTTAATTTCATCCTTACCGAGAGCCGCACCGTGAGCGTCAGCGCTGTTAGCTTTGTTTGGGGAACCATAGCCGATAATTGTTGTCACCTTGATGAAACTTGGCTTATCGGTGACGGCTTTGGCTGCTTCTAACGCTTTGTGAATTGCTTCTAAATCAGTGTTTCCATCCTCAACGTGCTGTACGTGCCAACCGTAAGCTTCAAAGCGCTTAGCAACATCTTCAGTGAAGGAAACATCCGTTGAACCATCAATAGAGATGTGGTTGTCGTCATACAGAGCAATCAGCTTGCCTAATCCTAAGTGTCCCCCTAAGGAACAGGCTTCTCCGGAAACGCCCTCCATGTTACAACCATCACCTAAAATTACGTAGGTGTAGTGGTCAACAATTTTTGCATCAGGCTTATTGAATTTTGCGGCAAGATGTGCTTCTGCCATTGCTAAACCGACGCCATTGGCAATTCCCTGTCCCAAAGGTCCGGTAGTGACTTCCACACCAGGGGTTTCAAAATTTTCTGGGTGACCGGGGGTTTTAGAACCCCACTGGCGGAACTGCTTGATGTCCTCTATTGTCACGCTGTCGTAACCAGTCAAGTAGAGTAGGGCATACTGCAACATACAGCCGTGACCGGCAGACAAGACAAAGCGATCGCGGTTAAACCACTTGGGATTTTTTGGGTTAAACCGCAGCAGTCGATCCCACAGAACGAACGCCATTGGCGCTGCACCCATTGGTAGTCCTGGGTGACCGGACTTAGCTTTTTCTACGGCATCAATTGCCAAAAAGCGAATCGAGTTGATACAAAGTTCTTCGAGGGTTTGGGTTGCAACAACCATAATCTCTTGTTCTTTACGACGGGTTAGCAATCTTTGAGCCAGACTCCACTTGGGGAGACAAAAAGCAATGTGGGTTTTGAGAGCGAGTTGGCAGTGTGGACGTTCTTCCCGCAATTGCGTTTTCTCCACCAAACTTCTCGCCTTATTGCCGTATTTATTGTTTTGCCTCTCCCCAAGGCAGTATCCTCATCATCCCATTGGTACTTGTTGACGGACAAGCCGCATAACTCGGGATTTTTGATTTGAACTTTGAATTATTTTATAAGGAATTCCCCCAGTTATCAGTTGCCAAAGGGACTGAATTATGCTTTCTTCCGTCCCAGACTCTGTAGGGAATACCCTTAGAGACTACCATACTTTGACTGAAGAAAGAACCCACCACTGAGGGATCATTCGTCAGAATTTTTCGCTTGAAGATGGGGTAGTGGCTTTGCACGGTGGAAATTATTAAACTGCCTCCTTGCCTAGTTGCCTTTTTCCCTAGACTTGTTCTGGGTGCCTTTTTCTTCAACTAAATCCAAATTGCAAAACTCCTACTTTAGAGGTACTTTTTAAAGGCTAGCGTCACATTGTGACCGCCAAAACCAAACGAATTTGATAGTGCGACTTGAACATCTAATTCGCGGCTGAAATTAGGAATATAATCCAAGTCACATTCTGGATCGGGATTTTCCAGATTGATTGTGGGTGGAACTCGGTTATTGGCGATCGCCAGTACTGTAGCAACAGCTTCAATGCCTCCAGAACCCCCCAATAAATGACCCGTCATTGATTTGGTGGAACTAACTGCTACCTTATAAGCATGGTCACCCAGAGCTTTTTTCATTGCTGCGGTTTCCGTGGAATCGTTAACCGAGGTGCTTGTGCCGTGGGCATTGATGTAAGTGACTTGTTGTGGAGTTAGTTCGGCATCCTTCAGAGCCAATTGGATAGCTCTAAAGGCTCCTTCCCCACCGGGAGCCGGAGATGTCATGTGGTAGGCATCGCATGTCATCCCGTAACCGACGATTTCCCCATAAATTCTCGCACCACGACTTATGGCGTGTTGCAGTTCTTCGAGGATTAAAATACCAGATCCTTCACCCATGACAAATCCATCGCGATCGCGATCAAAAGGACGACTCGCATGTTCCGGATCGTCATTGCGAATTGAAAGTGCCCTCGCTGCCGCAAATCCAGCTATAGACAGGGGTGTCACTGCTGCCTCAGTTCCCCCACAAATCATCGCTTGGGCATATCCTCCTTGAATCAGGCGAAAAGCATCACCTATGGCATTTGAGCCTGCAGCACAAGCCGTTACTGAACAGGAGTTTGGTCCTTTGGCACCAGTGTGAATTGCTGTTAATCCAGCTGCCATGTTGGCAATCATCATCGGTATCATGAAAGGACTACAGCGATCAGGTCCACGGTTGAGGTAAATTGCTTGTTGGTCTTCCAACACCTTCAGCCCGCCAATGCCAGAACCAATCATTACGCCTATTTGTTCGGCGTTCAAATCGTTAATGACTAACTTGGCATCTGCAATAGCTTGTTTTGCCGCCGAAACGCCAAATTGAGCAAACCTGTCCATGCGCTTAGCTTCTTT
Source organism: Iningainema sp. (assembly GCA_964657295.1). Lineage (GTDB taxonomy): Bacteria > Cyanobacteriota > Cyanobacteriia > Cyanobacteriales > Nostocaceae > Rhizonema. Next base: position 5,182 of record CAZZVG010000466.1, read on the forward strand.
GCGCTCCATGTAATCGTGCGGATCGTAGTTTTTCACCTCACCTGCAATGCAGCAATCATGGCGTGACGCATCAAACAAGGTAATTTTGCCAATGCCATTCCGCCCGCTTACCAATCCTTCCCAATATTCTACTGGTGTATTACCAATCGGTGTAATTGCGCCGACACCAGTGACAACAACGCGTTTACGTATAAAATCACTCATGACTAAGTTAGGGAGTAGTTCATCTTGGAGTAGGGAGGAGCCACTGCGTCCTTGGAGCCTGTTTTGTAGGAGGTAAACCCTCCAGTGGATCAGAGCGGAGTGTCCCGTGAAGACGCGCTAGTGGCGCTAGGGAGTAGGAATTGTTGGTTGTTGGTTGTAGTTATCAGCCGAATTTTCTACGACTTACTAACGCTCTTCCAACTCCCCCATTCCCTAC
>CAZZVG010000467.1:0-5597 GCA_964657295.1 Iningainema sp.
CGCGACGGCAGTCGCCTGGGCGTGGGAAACACTCATTCAGCGATGCCTCGCCTTCGCGACGCCAGTCACCTGGGCGTGGGAAACACTCCCAGGTGACTGCCTCGCCTACCCTGCGGGAAGCCGCTCCGCGTCTATGCGTGAGGCTAATTCATCCTTCATTACTCAACCCCGAAAAATCTATAATTTTGCCAGAATCAGACTGATTAGCTAAGCTTATTTCCAATTGACATATCTCGAATCCGCCACCCACCTTCTACGTTGACTAAATCATACTTCACTCGTAATTTCTCGCTATTAGTTTTCTTTATCTGACTGTTCTCATAAAATTCGGTGATCTCAGTCACTGAAGCTTCTACTGCAACATGATTTTGATCCGTCTGACTGGGATTTAAAGACTCTATCTTGAGGCTATGGTTATATTTTCGATAACGATTGTATTTTTTATCCTGTTGAGCAATGGTCTGCCATTGGGACAATGCTGGCTCTACTAAAATCTTCTGTAAACTTGCAATGTCGTGGTTTGATCCTAAAGATGTGCCTTTAGTGGATAGCCAACTTTGAATGACATCCTTGGCTGTCGCTGCTGTCAAAGGCTCTATTGGTGGTTGTGTGCTATTTGGGTCGGGAATCGGTACTGGTGGTTGATTAAGCTGTACAGACAAACGTAAACCATCTTCAGATGGAGTGGAAAATTGATTTTTTAACCATCCGAAAGTTGTTGTGACAAAAAACAACAAAATAAGTATACCCGTAAGACTTGCAAACACCTTCCACAACACCAGAGTTTGCGCTTTTGAAGTGCGGGCAAAAGGTCGCCTTTGATGAGCCAAATTACGACCATTTTCTAAAACACGCCCCGAACTTCCAGGTTGACTGGGTTTACGCTTTCTTGGTTTTTGCCCTTGATGCAAAGAAGCCGAAGCTTGACGATTCAAGTTACGTCTATTACCTGTGGTGATAGTCGGCTGTGGTGTTACAGGGGTTTCCAGTCTAGGGTTTCCAGGCTGTGAAGGCGTTGGTGAACGAGCCGATTTGAGTGGCAACCCGTTTGAAGATTCAGGTCTAGTGCGAGTTGGTGTTCCTGGCGTTTTTGGATCGGTTTTGCTGTTAGGGAATTGTCGAGAACGCTCGGTCCCAATGCTTGGGGAATGCGAATGAGTCGTCTGTACATTTTTGATTGATTGGCTATTAATTCCAGTCCACTCATTCGTCATTTCCGTATCTGTAGGTAAAGCTTCTAAAGAAGCTTGCACCTGCTCGTCAGCAAAATAGTCTTTTAGGGAAGCTGCCTGCTTTGCTAAATCTCGAAAGTGCTGAAAGACTTCAGTTTGCAACCAGACTTCTAAGTATAAACACAGACCTGGTAAAAGGTCTGGAGAGTCTTGAGAATGTTCTCGAATAAAAGCCAGGGCTTCGTACTCTTGAGAGAGTTCTAAAGAACGGGTTGCAACTTCTGTTTGCCCAAGCAGTAATGCACATAGCGATTGTTCTAAATGTACATCTTGACGCTTGCCTAATCGAAGCAGCATTTGCTTTGCTTGACGAATTAAAGCTGGTTGACGTTGAGTAAACCCCCTTGCTATCAATGCATAAACCGCTAAGTAAGTGGCAACAGGAGAGTGGCGTTTGCTTTCCCCCTCAAATAACTCATGCTGTTCTACAACTGTTAAGTAGTTGCGTAGTTGTTGGATAAATCGTAGAAAGTCATCTATATTTAGACCAGATTGGTCGTCTTTTGTACCATCAATACCACCGCGATCTTCTAGAATGTTATGTAATAATTGTAACCCTTGCTCTCTTTCCGTCGTTTTTTCTTCTGGTAGTGCTAGTAACTCTAGTATTCGGTATGGACGCAGTCGGTAAAGATCGGCTTGGATTTCCGCCTGAACGCTAGGAAATAATCCTTCTTTTAACAACAAATCCTCACCAGTTTCCAGAGACATCGCAGCGTTTTCATAATAACCTTGCTGCCATTGCTCGCGACCTAGTTCCAAGCAGGCAAGTGCAACAGTGAGAAGGATGTCTGGACGTTCAACAGCCGACAGATATGATTGTTCACTCGTCGGTTGATTATTTTGTTTGACGCCAGCTACTGTATTTTGGTTAATTAGATATGGGCGACCAAGTTTCAGGACTAGCTCGTATTCTCCTAATTCTTGGAGAATTAGTAAAGCACCAACTAATTCCTGTTGTGAAACTTGAATATTCAGAGTCTGTCCGTTTATCTCATCAAGCGATCGCTGTTCCACTGCTACTGTGGCATTTTGAACACCATCAGCGCCGTAGGCGTTAGCAAGATAAAGCTGATTGTAGTCAAGACGTTCTTTTGGATCGGATAAAACCACGTAAGCTTCTTCTATAAGTTGTTTACGAGAGCCGATCGCCGCCTGGGAATACTCGCGTCGTGGCAACTGGACGATGCGATCGTTGTATGCCTGCCGCAACTGTTCCTCACTTGCCGCCAACGGTAGTCCTAAAATTCGGTAATAATCTAGCGGAATTTGCACAGTCTACTTCCCCTGTAGCCCGATCAACATAATTCTCCTAGAGAATTCCAGGTTTGTAAAACCGTGCCATAATAACCTGTTGACTTTACACTATAAATGTATATCGCCATTGACACCATACAGCACCAACAGCTCCTTAAATGAAAGCATAAATCATGTTGGCTTGCAGGAATCTACTTTTGTCCAATGTTTGGCTTGACCATTCCTGCTGCTGGTTAAAAGGTACTTTTTCAGGTATACGGTGACAGAAACACCGTGCCATAGTTTTTTTCTAGGAGCCAGCGAACAAATATATAGCATAATTATGTAGTGATTACAACTATCTCCATAGGTATAGTATAGTTATATTCATTTCATTGCTATTTCTTTAATTGTTAAGAAATATGCAGAAAGCACGTTATCGTAATTGGTAGTCTCAAATCAGGGAATGGGTCATTGGTAATAATAACTTTTATTTCATATACCCTCTGCTTTCCCCACTCCGCATACGGGCAGGTTTGAGATAATATTTGGTTGTCCCCAAATGTTATCTGTATTAAACTACACCTGTACGGGCGGGTTTGAGATAATATTCGGATGTCCCCAAATGTTATCTGTATTAAACTACACCTGTACGGGCGGGTTTGAGATAATATTCGGATGTCCCCAAATGTTATCTGTATTAAACCCGCCCCTACGCCCTTGCAAAATAATAAGTTTTACAGCGATCTCCTAAAAAATAATGGTTCAAGAACGTACTTTACCCGTATTTGATACAACGACTGCTCAAATAACCACGGAAGTTGGATTGCGGTTATATCAGGACATGATGTTAGGACGCTTGTTTGAAGACAAGTGCGCCGAAATGTACTATAGAGGCAAAATGTTTGGTTTTGTCCACTTGTATAATGGTCAGGAAGGCGTTTCCTCTGGCGTTATTCAGGGGTCAATGCGACCTGGTGAAGATTATGTCTGTAGCACCTACCGCGACCACGTTCATGCTTTAAGTGCAGGAGTCCCTGCCAAAGAGGTCATGGCAGAGTTATTTGGTAAAGCCACAGGTTGCAGCAAAGGACGTGGTGGTTCAATGCATATGTTTTCTGCGGAACATCGTATGCTTGGCGGTTATGCTTTTGTGGCTGAGGGGATTCCGGTTGCTGCTGGAGCCGCTTTTCAAACTAAGTATCGCCGCGAGGTTTTAGGAGATGAAAACTCAGATCAAGTGACAGCCTGCTTTTTCGGTGATGGGGCTTGCAATAACGGTCAATTCTTCGAGACGTTGAATATGGCAGCATTGTGGAAACTGCCAATTCTTTTTGTTGTTGAGAATAATAAGTGGGCAATTGGTATGGCTCATGATCGCGCAACTTCCCAGCCAGAGATCTACAAGAAAGCAAGTGTTTTTAATATGGCGGGTGTGGAAGTAGATGGTATGGATGTACTAGCAGTGCGATCGGTAGCGCTTGAAGCCGTTGCCCGTGCGCGTGCAGGTGAGGGTCCAACATTAATTGAAGCACTTACCTACCGTTTTCGGGGTCATTCCTTAGCAGATCCAGACGAAATGCGCTCTCAAGTAGAGAAAGAATTCTGGTTCGCCCGCGATCCAATTAAGAAATTAGCTGCATATCTAATCGAGCAAAACTTAACAAAACTTGAAGAACTCAAAGCTATTGAGCGTCAAGTGCAGCAAGTTGTCGATGATGCAGTAAAATTTGCCGAAAGTAGTCCCGAACCCGACAAGAGTGAATTGTATCGCTTTGTCTTTGCTGAAGATAAATAAAGTGTGAGGAGTTGTTCGTTGTTAGTGGTTAGTTGTTCATGGTACTTTTGGACAGTCACTAACAACGAACAACTGACAACCGACAACGAACAACTTATGAGTAAAGTTCACCTAGAAACAGATCGTTCCCGTCTTGAAGTCTTACCGGAACGCGGTGGGATTATCACTAGTTGGTCCGTACAAGGGCAGGAAATTTTTTACCTGGACAAGGAACGTCTTGCTAATCCTCAATTAAGTGTTAGAGGTGGAGTGCCGATTCTCTTTCCCATCTGCGGCAATTTACCTGATGATACTTACACCCATAATGGGAAGCAGTACACTCTCAAGCAACATGGTTTTGCCCGAGACTTACCTTGGGAACCAGTGACTCAAGAAAAAGCTAGCCTGACCTTAGTTTTAAACAGCAGCGAGCAAACACGAGCTGTTTATCCTTTTGATTTTAAAGTTGCTTTTACCTACGAGCTACAAGACAACTCTCTAGAAATCAGACAACAGTATACGAATTTATCGTCTGAACCAATGCCTTTTTCTATGGGGTTTCATCCTTACTTTTTGGCTCCTGATAAAAACCAACTACAGTGGGAAATTCCATCTCAGAAGTACCAAACAAAGAACTCGAAGGAGATTCATTCTTTCGATGGCAAATTTGATTTTAATACTGAGGAAATTGATGTGGCTTTTGGGCAACTCAGTGGTACATCTACCTCTGTTACCGATACAAATCGTCAGCTGAAATTGACGATCAACTATGATCAAGTTTTTTCCACGCTGGTATTCTGGACTGTGAAAGGTAAAGATTTCTATTGTCTGGAACCCTGGAGTGCTCCCCGGAACGCCCTCAATACAGGAGAAAATCTAACTGTCCTGCAACCAAAAGGCGAGTTGCTGACAAGTATACGTCTCTCGGCAATTTTTTCTTGAACCCCTTTACAAAACTAGAGATGTTTGTGCTATAGTTGGGAGGTTGCTAAAAACAACGAATGGGTCGCTAACTCAACGGTAGAGTACTCGGCTTTTAACCGATTAGTTCCGGGTTCGAATCCCGGGCGACCCATAAATTGAGGTAAGAGTTAAGATCGTAGAGCGTTTCCAATTACCAATTCCCCATCAGAAAGTTTTTAGACAATAGCACTCATCAATAGTTATAATTTCCTATAAGTTGAAAAAAGTCTTAAGATTAGCGTAAATATAACGCTTATCTCAACCAGAGCCGATACCCACATTAGGAGAACTATAATATGGCGCTCGTACCAATGCGGCTGATGCTAGATCACGCGGCTGAACACGGTTATGGCATCCCAGCTTATAACGTGAACAACATGGAGCAGATC
>CAZZVG010000468.1:0-5595 GCA_964657295.1 Iningainema sp.
TGTCTCACCGTTCGCCCCTACGACTGTGGTCTATTTACCTGAAAATTGCTGTAATTAATGAACTATATTTTATTTCCCCATTCCCTATTACCCATTACTTGAGCTTGTCGTTGTAGGTATCTACTGTTGTACTCAAACTTTGTAGCGCGGCAATTGATTTGTCTTTATCTGGGTTGGGAGGAATTGCCAAAGTGGTTTGCACATCACTCAGTTTATCCTCTAGGGTTTTGTAAGCGTCTTTTGATTGAGCCTTAATTTTGTCTTCCACTTCTCCCCAGGTGTCGCTGGCGTTAGCCCATTCTTTTTTGGCTTCTGCTAAGTTACCCGTTTTAGTAATTGTCAGTGTAGTAGTCACAACACTTTTGAACTTGGTAAGTCCCGGCTTAATACTGTCGGAACCTGAAGCAGTGGCATTCCCAGAACTAGAGGCAGTAAGTGCGTTACCTACCAGTGGTTTGGTGATCTCTGCAATCTTTTTCACTTTTGCGGCTACCTGATCGCCGCTGGCGACTGGTTTCGCTGGTGGCAAAGGTGTGGGCCAGACTTTGCGGAGATCATCAAAACTCGTCTTCAGTTGCTGCTGCAGTTTGGAGTTGTCTTTTTGTAGTTGCGGTGCGATGTCTTGGGAAAGCATGTAGGCATAAGCCACAAACCCGCGAGAGTCTTGATAGTCAATTTCTTCTATTTTGTTACCACTAATCGCTCCTCCATATTCAGCGCTAGCTGAGTCTAGCACTCCGTTAGTCACTTGAGCGACAAATGGTGGTGATTTACGTTCGGTGACTGGTAAGGCGGCGATCGCCTGATCCACAGCAGCCATTCCCGCATTAAACTTAGGGATCACCTGCGGATCTTGTGGCTTGTTCTTGACAAAATCCTTCACTTCATCAAGGGTGGATTTAAAGTCAGTCACGCCTCTCTGTGGGAATTGATCGGCAACTGTAACATAAAGCTCTTCAATGGGGTGTCCCACATGCGGTAAAGCTTCTGCTGGTCGCTTCAGATCTAGCAGTTCTTTAGCCACTAGCAAATGACCTTTCATCAGTCCCAGTTTTACTAAATAATCAGCGTCTTTAGCAACTCCTGTGAGAGTAGAGTTCAGAGTTAATAAATCTTTTACTTGGTTATATTGCTCCTGTTTTAAAACGTTTTTACTTACCAGTTCATCTGTGGTTTTATAAGGACGCTTCTCATTAATTTTGTCATAGAGTCCATCAATTTTCAGTTTTTCGTTAACTGGATCAAGTTCTGGTTCTAATGATGTATTGACATTAAATTTTTTTTCACCATTCATCTGGCTGTTGGTGCTGACTTCTGTGGCGCTCGGAGAGGCTGCAGGCTGGTTAGCTGAATTGTTTGTCGTCGAAAGATTGCTACATGCTACAAAAACCATGAAGCTGATAATAGCAATGATATAGTACAAAGGACGAATTTTCAACATTGGTTTTTTCAAGAAAAGTTTGATTTTTTAAATGTGTTGTAACAATCTCGGTCAAGTTGTGTTAGATTATCAGTTTTTCGTTAAGCCCGCTATTAGCTATTAGTCTTTACAAAAGATAAATAATGAATGACTAATGGAATTTATATAAGTAATAGCATTAAGTGTTGCTGACAACTTGAAAATGACCCATGCATCCAGACTCAGCGATCGCATCTTGATGGGGATGAAACATATACATACCGGGAGTTCGATAGCTGAATTCCAAAATGTGCCGTTCCGCCGTACCCATCGTAATCACGTCTGTTTCCCAACTAGGAGTTAAGGTACGACCTGTGGGATAAACGCGAAACATATTAGCATGGATGTGAAAGGTTAAAACTGGGTCAAGTTCAACCATATTAAGCACATACAGCCGAATAAGTTGGTCTTGCTGAATGGGAATTGGATGGTTCATGTAGTAATCTGGGATACCATTGAAAGCATACAATTCATTCCGACCATCCTCGTTGGTGTCATAGCCACCCATCAACAAAACCATCTCATCAGCAGGCGGACGACCTTGTGGTGGATCGATGATAAACATTCCATATAACCCCTTGCCAACATGACGGGCTACTGGCGAAACATGACAGTGATAGAGATGTACTCCAAAAGGTTCGGCATCAAATTCATAAATAAAAGTGCTGTTATGACGAATCGGGCGAACTCCATCCATCTCAGCCGCATGAATACCATGAAAATGCAGTGAGTGAGAATGTCCTGCAACGTTGTTGAAAATAACTCGGATGCGATCGCCTGCGTTTACCCTTATAGTGGGTCCAGGAATATGACCGTTAATGTTCCAAGAGGCAAAAGAAACTGCTGCATTGAGTTTAATTTCTGAGGTTCTCGCTTCAAAGTGAAACTCTCGCACTGTCCGTCCATTTTCTTTTTTGACTGTACCATAGTCAAAATCCCTTAAGAACAGTAGAGGGTTAATACCATTCATGTCCTCCGGTGGAATTTTTGGCAGTGGTGGCACTCTCACAATTGATTTCTGCTGCTGCCAAACGGTCAACCCTGCTATGCTTGCAGTTAATAGCCCTACTCCCCCTAACCCTACTTTGAGGAACTGGCGACGATTGAGAGTTTTTGGTTTTTTCAATAATAAACTTTTACTTGACATAATTTCTTCAAAGAAGGGAGGTCAGGGGACTAAAAGAAGGTATCTATAGTATTTCATCACAATTGCAATTCTTTCGCAACTCAATTTTCGTTTCAGTATATTTACTGTTTGATCAACATACTGAAAAAATGTTTTTATTTTTACGTTAGCTTTATAGTGGTGTAGCGCTAGTCCTGTCTATTGCTTTAGCGTTAAAGTCTTTATAGGACTGCATTTCTATTTACATTTCCAGATCCTCTTAAGGATACACTGAAGAGAGTTTTTTCAGTAAACAAAAATAAAAAGTATTTTTTATCACATATAAATTGAGTGTAATAGTTAGAGTTTTCTCATATAATTTGCTATTTTTTTGCAAAAATTTTAGTTGAAAGGCTCACTTATTGAATAATAATGCCAATCAGGTATTATGATAAATAAATTATTAAAAAATTGGCAGGTGTAAAGTTGTGAAAGTCTTGCTGCTGAAATGTTCGCTCGGAAAAGTAGGTAGTTGGGAGTTCTACTCAGCAACGCCAGTCGCCTAGGTTGGGAAACCCCGAAGTTTGCCCGGAGGGAGACCCTCCAAGCAACTTCTCTCCGCCTACAGCGCTGGCTCCTCATGACTCAGCACGACTGAAGGGGTTTGTCCCAACCTACGACAACATACTTTCTACCCCCCTACCTTTATAAACATTATTGAAATAAGGAATCAACAAGTGGCTTTGATCAGAAGGTTCCAGCTTAGGCGCTGGCAAGTTATGTTGTCACTCTGTCTGAGTGCGATGCTGTGTGTTGTAGCGATCCCGACTTATGCAGCTAGCACTCCGCAACAAGATTTACAGCGCCAAGACGCTTATATCGAACAGGCAATTGCCAAAGCTGAGGCAAAAAATTTCCCAGCAGCAGGTGAAGCGTTTAAGAAATTTCAAGACAACTGGTTAGACATTGAAGATGGGGTGAAAAAGACCTCCCGTCAAGCATACAAAGACATAGAATCCTCAATGGGTGAGGTCAAGTATGCTTTATCAATACAGCCTCCCCAACAGCCGCAAGTGGTAAAATCGCTTCAGAATTTACACGCAATTAACCAAAAATTTATTAGCGGAGGAATTAATAGCACAACAGCCCAAACGACCCCAAATCAGGTTACAATCAAGAGCCTAATCGAGCGGTTAGATCGTGCGGATGCTGCTATAAGTAACAAGAACACGGCAACTGCTGCTCTTGAACTTAAAGGCTTCCAGACTGATTGGTTAGAAGTCGAAGGAGTTGTTGCTGCCAAGTCCAAACAGGCTTATATTGATACTGAAAACAATATGGCAATAGCCTATGGATTGGTAAAATCTAACGATTTGGTGGGAGCTAAAAGTGCGATCGCTCAGTTAAGACAAGACTTACAACCCTATGCTAGTAGTGGTTTGCGTTACAACCTCTGGGATGCAGCACTCATCTTGCTGCGAGAGGGAATGGAAGCGTTGCTCGTTGTGGTAGCGCTGTTAGCCTTCCTGAAAAAGAGCGATAATGCAGACAAAAGTCGCTGGATCTGGATTGGCTCTGGTGTGGGAATTCTCGCTTCAGTTGTCGCAGCTTTTATCTTACAAGCAGTCTTCTCTAAGATTTCTGCAGGCAGCAGTCGGGAACTGATTGAAGGCTTTGTGGGTTTATTTGCTGCCGCGATGCTATTTTATGTTAGCTACTGGCTGCACAGCAAATCATCCTTAGGGGCATGGCAGGGTTACATCCGGGAACAAATGACTTCAGCATTAGCAACGAACAGTGTGCTATCTTTAGCGTTTCTAGCTTTCTTAGCCGTGTTCCGAGAAGGAGCAGAAACCGTTCTATTCTACATTGGTATTGCTCCCTCAATTAGCACCACTGACTTAGTCGCTGGGTTTGGGTTGGGGACGGTGATTTTGATAGCGATCGCCGCTGTCATGTTAGGGTTGGGATTGAAGATTCCTCTCAAACCTTTCTTTCTAGTCACCAGTGTATTAATTTACTACTTGGGCTTTAAGTTCATTGGTAGTGGCATTCACTCACTCCAAGTCGCAGGAGTTCTCCCTTCCCATACTGGTAGCTTTTTACCTAGTTGGGAACCTCTCGGTTTGTTCCCCACTTGGGAAACCACCATACCTCAACTTGCAATTCTACTTGTAGCAGTCGCCGTGGTGTTATACGATCGCAGGCGAAACTCATACAACGCTGCAAAAGTCAATTAAGAACGCTATCCGTTTCCAGCTACTCCGACTTATACTGCACACGGGCATAAACAAGTATTAGATCCCCGACTTCTTTAAGAATAGGACTTACGCAAAAGAGATCCCCCAACCCCCTTAAAAAGGGGGCTTTTAAATTCCCCCCCTTTTTAAGGGGAGCCAGCGCCCTTCGGGTGACGCTCGAGGACTCGCTAACGCTACGCTAACGCAGTCGCCTGCGGAGGGTTTCCCGACCTAGGCGACTGGCGTTGGTTTCCCTCCGGGCGAACTACGTTCGGTTCCCCCCGTTGAGGCGACTGGCGTGGGCTAGTTCAGATCTAGGTTTCGGGCATGAGAGTGCGTAAGTCCTGAAGAAGTCGGGGATCTATGGATACGCCTATTGAGATGCGCTCGGACTCAATTATCTTAATTATGTCTGAAAAAATAGTCTCAATGAATTGACTAAAGATACTTGTATAACATTAAATAATAATGGTTACATCTACTTTCATACTGAAAAAATTTATGCTATGGCGAGCCTAAATGATTCGTCAAGCGGAAAAACTTGGTTTCTAAGACCGAACATTTTGACAATTTAAATAGGATTGCTATAATCATAGCTTATCTTATGTTCGGATAGTCACTTAACAATTAAGTTGTTCGTTAATTGTTAATGGTTGATTGCAATCAACTATTAATTGAACAAGATATCATTGCTTCACTTTTAGTTTCTTTACATAATCGTTAGATAAGAAAAATCATGTCAAATATCGATATTATCCGTGCGTGGAAAGATGAAAATTACCGCAATAGTT
>CAZZVG010000469.1:0-5586 GCA_964657295.1 Iningainema sp.
ATGCTAGGGCATAATCAAGAAAATTCTGACGATAATGATGAATATGATGAAGATATAGAGGAACATCTTAATAGATGGTGGCAAACGACAAATACTGTAACGAAAAACTATTGGGAGCAGAAACAATTACAGTACAAAGGAACTTACGGTGATGAGTCTTATGGAGTTGAGCGCCAACAGACTACTGAAGTTGATAGTTTTCTAGCTAATGCCTTTGGACTATGCGATGTGCACGGTAATGTATGGGAATGGTGTGCTGACAATCGACACCAAAACTATCAAGGCGCACCATCAGATGGTAGTATATGGGTAAATGAAGAAAACTCTGAATCTCAAATCTTGCGAGGTGGTTCTTGGAATTCCCCTCCCCAGAATTGCCGTTCTGCGTTTCGTTCCCTTGATAACCCAAGCAACAGAAATAACCAAATTGGGTTTCGAGTTGTTTGCTCTTTTATATAAACGCCACAATTGTTTACTATTTTGTTCAATAATGTCGTGACAATCATTTAATAATTAGGGCTTGCTGGCAAAGAAAGAAAAAGTCGTCTGCTGTGGATTAAGAGACTGGAGAAATGTATTCAAGTGCAAGAAAACGGCAAAGGTGGGAGAGATTTCGACCGCAACCAGTATGATTTCCCAAAAGGAGGTGATTCAATAAAGTGACTCTAGTTTTTACTGATTAAATTCAAAAGATTATTCATAAATGTGTTTATTTGATATTAGGATGTATGTGTGAGTGAGTCAGTTATCCAATGAGGAGATTTACCAGGAAGTTAGTAAAATAGTCGCAAATTTTGACCTATACAAATGTGACGAATGCGCTACTGCTGTGATGCAGTGGTTAAAAGAAAATGAGATCTCCGGAAGAATTCTTAAAATCCAAACAGCTTTTGGTGAGGATTATATAATGAGTACACGTCTGGAAAATCAGGGAATAACCGATTCAATTACACTAAATGGGATTCATTATGGTGTTGAGGTTCAAGAAAGAATATTTGATAATCTTTCAGGTGAGGGATTGACTAGAGAGGATTGGTTCAATGATTTTCAATGCCCTAGTGGAGAATTTTTGATTGATTATTCGGATGAAGCTCTCTAACTCAATAGTTAGATAAATTATAGATGAGAGGTTATAGAAAATGAGTAAATTATTTGAGACTTTGCAAAAAATAAAAACGAAACCAGGGATGTATATTGGACGAGCTTCTGTTAGCGACTTGTTCCATTTTTTAGTTGGTTTCAAAACAGCTTTGAGAGAATTGGGGGTTGAAGCTACAAAGGAAGAAATGGATTTTTATCGTGAGTTTCAGCCTTGGGTACAAAAAAAATATCATGTGTCCACTTCTAATTCTTGGGCAAAGATAATTATGCTTCATTGTGGAAGTGAACAAGAGGGTTTTAATGCTTTTTACAAGTTGTTAGATGAGTTTCAAAACAGAAATAAAACTTTATATAGGGATGGGTTTGATGAAATACGTTCTTCTGAGAACACGCAGATTCCTGCGTGATTAATTTTCTGTTCCGAATCAGTCTTTTTCTAATACTGGGAACAGTTCTGATGCAGCGATAACTTCGTTTAAAAGTTTTTCTTGGTTGGTTTCAACCGCAGCGGTTATTGTATGTAACTCAAATGAGAAACGCTATACCCCTCTTCTGTCACTCTCCGGAAGGGCGATCGCTAAAAGCCTCATGAGGCAATCAATACAAGCTATACTATTAGAAAAAAATGGGTCTTGTATTTGTTCTTAAAAAATAATCGCTTGTTGGCGAAAGCCCACCGCAGGCATCGCCTCCTATACATAAGCTCTCTTATTTTAGAAATGGCAAAAGTTTTCGGAGAGTGACAGAAGAGGGATACTTTGAATAAAAAATCGTCGTTCCAGACACTTATAATGACTGTTTAATAAATTCAGTAATATCTTCTGCCAACAATGAAATATTTGAAGAATCGTTCTCGAATATGTTCTACAAGCTGGCGGGTAAGGTTTCCTTTCTCTAGCCTGTGAATATTACCGACCAAAATAAATAGTTCTTTTGCTCTCGATACTGCAACATTAAGAAGGTTTGGTCGCTTGTTAATCCAATTAACATTATCTTGCAATCGGCAAACCTTTGTAGACAAGATAATTACTTTTTTCTCGGCACCTTGAAAAGTGTGAACCGTCCCAACAGAGTTTAGATCTAATCCAGAGACTTTTTTACATAAATGCTCCTTTAATGCATCAGCATGAACTTTAAAGGGAGAAATAACACCTATATCTCCTAATGAGTAACCTTGATTAAGCAAGTGCTGGATTAAATCAGATACGGCTGAAACTTCTTCCTCATTAACATTATTGCTGATTTTTCCCTCAACATCGTAAGCAATTAAGTTTGTTTGCAATAAAGAAGCAACTGGTTTTGTTTTTACCTCTAACCCATAGTTGGCGATCACATCACAATACTCAATAATGCTAGGTTGACAGCGGTAATGTTCAATCAAACAAATACCTTGCCCTTTATTGTTTTTTTCTCCACTGGCACCAGCAGCACGATGATAGGTAGTAGCGCTGTATTCTTCCTCTGGGCTATAACGATGGTAATCAATATCAGTTAATCGGTGATCGAGAAACGCTGTTTGACGATACTTCTTACGTCTTTCTTCGCTTAAAGTGATGACAGGCTCAATTTGCTGCGGATCTCCGACAATAATAGCTTTGCGCGATCGCACTAATAACGGAAACGTTTTATGCAAATCAATCATGCCAGCTTCATCTACAATTGTACGGTCAACACATTCAGAAACCCACGGGAGCATATTTCGGATGGAAAGTAATGTAGTCGTGATGATAGGAAACATTAAACTCACATTTTTAATATGCTCATCCAGATTTTCTGCCATCTTATCTTTATCTTTACTATTTCCAGAAAGAACACTTGAATACAGTTCTAAAGAATATTTAACGCTCTTCTTATAACAAAGTGCTTGGTAAGTAAGAAATTCCCGCGATAGGGGTTATAGCTGGTCGCTCACGTGCGGAGGATAGCCATCCATCATTCCTGATCACTATGCCGCAGTCATTTGTTGTAAACATCACCAATGTGAATACCCCCACCGCTTCCAATCAATATCTGTTTCATCGGAAACATGTGCCGCAATATAATTATCCTCGGCTAGACGACACCCCATTGTGGCATTTTCGCTCATCTAATCCCAGGTAAAATTGCGTTGCGCCAATAATTTCACAACTCCCAAAGTGATTTCTGTAAAGGGTGCGATCTCAGGCTGGGCGGTTGTTAACAGTTTGAGTCCACTTTGAAAGGGCGAAGATTCTAATGCCGCTAATATTGCCTTGTTTTCTTCACTGTTGAGCATTCAAAAGCTACTCCGAAGTGAACCAACATTCAAACCAACAAGCACAGCACGCTCTCGGCGTTTTCAGGTTTATACGTCCAGTTTGAGCAAATCTGGACGTATAACCTATTTTTAAGGTAGGGGCTTTGTTTTAGAACTGATGAACGATACGGCTTAAGCCGTGGCCAAGGGCATCGCAACGCTTATCTGTTCTCTAATTGGTAAAAGCATCCTTGATGTTATCAATGGCGCGTTCAACAACATTCTCTGTCTTGTCTACGGCTTCTTTCGTCTTTGCCGCATGACTTTCTGCTCTTTCCTCGATGCGAGCGGCATCTCTATTAGCTTTGCCCACTACATCTTTGTCATTACTTTGGGCCTCAACTTTATCTGCATTTTTGTTTGCAGTGTTCTTCAGACTCTTTTTTGTGTCGTCGATGAAATTCCTGGATTTTTCAAATCCAACACTTGCTTTCTCTTTAACCTGATCGCCCAAATCTCCGGAGGCTATCAAATTTACAGCCGGATTTGCCATTGCGGCGGTGTTCGAGAAAAACGCACCCTGCCAAACGAAGGCGATCGCTGACACACATAACATACTTGTCGCCAAAAAGCGTCCTACTCTCGTTAGCCCTTTGGTCAAATCATTCAGTTTCATAGAATACATATCCATCTCTATTTAGCATCCTATTTTTACTTCATCTGGCTCATCCGCTAAATCTTTCTCTAGACTGAGGTTCTCCCGTCATAAGTTAGTTGTTACACAATTCGGCTCGAGCAATAGATTAAATGAAAGAACAAAATAAATTTGTCAACGACGACAAACAAAAATGGAGCTAAGCGGATTCGAACCGCTGACCCCCTCAATGCCATTGAGGTGCTCTACCAACTGAGCTATAACCCCGCATAGTGGATTTCTTATTATGCCTGATGGAATGACTGTTTGTCAAGAGTCATTCCTAAGTAAAAATACTTAAAATTAACAATTAACTGCTAACTACATTTTTAACAAATAGCTCATACAGTGACCCATAAGAAAGTAAACCACTAGCATCGCTGCCGCAGCTACCGCAACTAGTGTACCAGCTAACAACAGAGAAAATTCTTTACTTTGTACAGCTTTTTCTATGAGGTGCAACGACCATGCCACGAGCGCTACATCAAAAACTAAAATAGGGATCAACATATATTTTAATATTTTTAAATTCTTGTTAATCAATATTAACACTGTTTTCAGAAAGTTGTGTTGAAAGACGCGCTTATTTGTTTGGATAAGGATTTGCAAATCAAACAATTAAGAATTCTGATAGAATTGGTGCCCGGAAAATCCTGATTACCTACTCACCTGATTGTGGATAGGAATACATTCGCACGGGACAGTCGCGCTCGCGTAAATAATTTTTGATTTCCACTATGCTTAACTCCCCATAATGCAAAAGCGATGCCAGTAAAGCGGCTTCAGCATGACCGTTTGTGAAGGCGGAGTGGATGTGTTCACAGTTGCCAGCGCCACCAGAGGCAATGACTGGAATGCTGGCAGCGAGTGCGATCGCGCTTGTTAAATCCAAGTCATAACCAGCTTTAGTTCCATCAGCATCCATACTTGTTATTAACAATTCTCCTGCACCTCTTTGTTCAACTTCTTGCGCCCAAACTAAGGCATCTAAACCTGTATTTTCTCGCCCACCCCGCACATAAACATCCCAACCTAAATTATGAGGATCTTGTCTGCGTTTAGCATCAATAGCAACAACGATGCATTGATTGCCAAAGCGATCGCTTGCCCGATTGATAAAATCGGGATCGCGTACCGCCGTAGAATTAATACTAACCTTGTCAGCTCCTGCTCGTAAAAGATTCTTAACATTTTCTAAGGATTGAATCCCTCCACCCACAGTCAAAGGAATAAAAATCTGTTCCGCAGTGCGGTACACAACGTCGATCATCGTATTCCGGTCTTCATGAGTCGCTGTAATATCAAGAAACACTAACTCATCTGCACCTGCATCGTTGTAAACCTTTGCCATTTCTACCGGATCGCCAGCATCCTGAAGATTCACAAAGTTAACTCCTTTGACAACCCGTCCTGCCTTAACATCAAGGCACGGTAGAATTCTTTTAGCTAGCATAAGTACTTTTACACTCCTGCGTCATCTCCCGAAATTTAAATTTTAGATTGGAGAGTGTAGTTTCTACCGAAAATTTTCACACCTCTCTAAGAAAGTAGGGGAGTGGGGGAGTGGGAGAGTGGG
>CAZZVG010000470.1:0-5574 GCA_964657295.1 Iningainema sp.
TGCTTATGGCTCATAGAATACTTACCTAAAAATTCTTGTAATGCTGATTCTTGTTCTTTTTGCTGGTTTTCTGCCATCATAAAGTTGCTCCATTTTCAGGCTTGTTCTGATTTTGGGGAAGTCCTCGGTGGAGGCGCACCGGGGCATCTCTGCAAATTAATTGTCAAAATCTAGCAATTCGACTGCATCTAATAAACTGATTTACATGAATTTTCCGAAGGCGATCGCATCCCTAGACAGTGGTTCAAGTTTTAGTTGTAAAAATTTTATTTGCCAACTAGGTCTGCAGATGTGAGATAGAGTCCAAACGGCGCTTGCTCGTCCAAGCAAGCACCATGTTGGTTTGTTATTGCAATTCATGAGATTGTAATGTTTTTAATTCCGAATGAATTCTCCTGAAATTACTGAATTAACTCGTAAATGAGTGTTAATTATTACCTAAAAAAACCATCCTGATCTCTTAGCTGTTTCTGTTACCTCTCCGCCTTCATCAACTACAATGTCCTGACCTCCAAGGTTTTCTACATAGTTTGCTTCCCCATCGGTGGAACCAGCACTATTGTTTGCTCTGCCCTGAACAAAATTGCCTTCAATATTTTCGTGTTCTGGTTCCGCCAAAGGATTCGACTGCGGCTCTCTTTTCTTCGGGAGTTTCGGCTCGTTGCCCATTGATATATTTAGCCATGATTACTTTTTGATTGGTGTAATGTTGTTTGAGTTTCGATTTATTTCCGGCTCATTTCTAATGGATTGCCGGAAATAAATTGGAACTCCTTCAATTTAAAATGCCCCATCGAAATGGGGCAAGTAAATCTGAGGTGTTTTCACAGCTTGTTAAAATTTCAAATTTTGCTGAGCTTTCACGAATAATGTCAGTTCAGGCACAAGAGGTGATCGCACATTCTAAACATGAATTATGAGAACATTGCGGTCAAAGATAATCAGGTCAAGACACTGGACATTAATTTGAATAGTATTTTGAGCAATCAGTTGCAATAACTCAGTTGTTCGCCCATTAGCTTCCACTTGGCTTTGTTGAATGGTTCGGGCAAATTGATCTATACGCTCGCCGAAATGCTCTACTGTCAACGCCGTTATCCTGTTTTGTTCTTCAAGGTGGCAAGCGAGCTTCATCATGGCGACTGACATTCGCTTCTATCCGAGTTAAAGTCTCATCATGCCTTTGAATGTTGGCGATCATAATTTCCG
Source organism: Iningainema sp. (assembly GCA_964657295.1). GTDB lineage: Bacteria > Cyanobacteriota > Cyanobacteriia > Cyanobacteriales > Nostocaceae > Rhizonema. Next base: position 1,210 of record CAZZVG010000470.1, read on the forward strand.
CAAAACGACCATTAGCGGCTTCAAGTCGGTCTAATCTGCTTTCTGGATTTTCGGATTTTTGTATTATTTTTTACTTTTAATATTTCAATAGCTTTGTTAACTGTTTGCAACCCGGACAGTTTCCCAATTACCGGGCTTACTGACGCAAATCCTTACGCTGGTGTCTAAATAATTTTCAGTATAAAAATAATATGAGTAATATTGCCTTAAATCACCGTTTGGAGCGCGTAATAGATATTCAAAATTTGGCAAGTAATAATCTCTTTGTAGTGTATTTATCAAATAATCAAAATAATTAAAGTTACCAGGTTGAAAGCTGTCTTTCCAGAGCAAGATAAAGTTTAACCCAATCCAATCTTTGCCCTTCCATCCACCGCCGCGATCAGGAGCCTGAAGATCATTCACCATCAAGCAGTGATTTGTCATCATATCCGTTGCGGTGACTATGTAGCCTCTATGTCGCATTTCTCCCATAAACTCTTGAATCTCTTCAAAAGTTGCGTCTTTAAGGAAAGTACCAGGTAATCCCAAACCACTAAAATCCAAGGGAGAATCAGAAGAATTTTCTGGAACCTGCTGTACACTGAAGTTTTTAGAAGAAATAGCTTGAGTTTTTGGCACAAGTAAACGGTTGTTAACTGTTTTTAAGTTATCTTGCATAGGTGTATTTATACCTGGGTTGTTATTTCTAGCCATTGATGCGGGGATTTGGTACGCGAAATCACCACATCCAGGATAACGAATAATGACACTATCGCACTTCCAGATAACTGCTGATGCGGCTAAATGATTTATACCATCATCAACCAACATTTCTGCGTCTTTTGCGGTGGGGACTTCAAGAACAAGAATCCTCATTTGAGGTGTAGGCTTTACATCCCAACCTGGTTGTTGAAATTTTTGCCACAACGTGATTGAGCTCTCAATCGACTCCATCTTTGCTACACTCCTTTTTGCAAAAGAGGCGATCGCAGACCTGCATCAATTCCTCTGTATCTACCCGTAACCTAGCCGCAGCCTTGACGATTTCGGCGTTTGAAGGTCGTTTTTCTAAAGAGGCTAAAAATTTTAACAGGCTTGCGCTTTGGCTTGATTTAGGGATTTCCGAGTACGCTTCTACATTAGGAATTTCTGTTAACCATTTTTCCATCTCACCTGTTGGTGGAGGTAAGATTTGCAACCGCCTACAAATGTCTAACAAATCTAATCCCAAAATCGACACCCATAGGATGATAGATGCCAATGACTGTCCCTGCTCAGTAGAGACTGCCTCGAACCGTTCTCGTAAATCGTTCAAATCCAACGTGATGCGATCACGTTCGGTATTGGGTTGGATATGTGAATCCGAAGTTTTCATATCGGATACTTGTCCAGATTCCATTAAAGCTAAGTACTCTTCAAGAATGAGCGTAACTTTTTTTGATAAAGGCAGAATTCTCCAAGCAGAATCGGAACGAAGGCGTTCAATGCGATCGCTTAGATTAGACAGGTTTAGGGTAGTTCTTGAGCGAGAATCAGCCATTTTTCTAGTTTAGCGCTTTTGGCATTAAAGCCATGCGTGGCATCAGAGGCATTTAAAATTCTTATCAATGCCTTTCGTGCCATCCGTGCCAAATGTGGTAATCTGTAAATATGCTAATTTTTCACCCAAAGTGAATCATGCTGAAACTTCGATATTTACCCAAAACAGGAATAGCACCACGAGAGTTCTGCCGCATTTGCTTCGACATCGCGTCTTTATCGCCAGTAGACATCGCAGACTACGAAACAGAGAGCGACTACCGACAAAAATGTATCCGCCTTTTAGCAGAAACACTGGGCTTGCAGGAGTGTACAATTCGCGCTTGGGGGCGAGATTTAAATTTCCAAAAAATGCCGGACTATCACAAGCTTACGTTGGCATATGCTCTGCAAGCTGCCAATGTGCTTCAGGAGCAAAAATGCAAAGCCGCCTAAAATTCAAAAGATGTCCACATGCTGGGGAGCAGAGAGGGACATCTTTTGAATTTTTCATCCCGTAGACATCTAGGACAAGACATCCAGGAGAATTTTAACTATTCAGGAGGATTATAACATGGTAATGGCTACAGCGATCGCCCCGAACCATCTATCACTTGCCCTTGCCTCCACTCCACCAACTTTAGAAGCCAACATCATCAAAGCCGCCGAAATCTGGGAACAAGCAAACAACCTTTTAATAGACGTTGGAAGACTGCTTTGTGAAGTCAAAACTGGCAACAAGCGTAAATTCCCGAAATTCCTCGAAACTGTTGCTCTGGAAAAATCCCAAGTCAACAAGCTCATCAAAGCAGCTCAAGCTGCTGATGAAATCCCCTCATCTGTCGCTACTCGACTGGGCTTGCCGATGCTCATCCAACTGGGGCAACCCAGAAACGAAGCTGCAAGAGTTGCGATCGCCCATGATGATACGCAGCTATCAGTTGCTCAGAAAATTAAAGAACTCCGCGCCCCGACACAACCTAAAAAGGTCAAGCCAATCAGATTTATTGGTGGGCAAAAAGGCGGTGTCGGGAAACTGCGGATTGAGGTTCCGGGATGCGCGGAAGCAGTAGAACTTGAGAGGGACTGGCTTGAATCCGGATTGCCCCCTTTGCAGTGGTTGCAAGGTCGTACCGTAAACGCTCAAAACATTTTTACTGAAGAAGAAAAGAGTGCAGTTGATGAAAGCGAGAAAGTTACTCTGTCCGTAGAAAAAGCGGTCATACCATACCAAGATGCATCGGATTCTGTTGAAGCGATCGTGAGTTCTGCCAAAGATCTAAGCGAATTACCGCAAACAACAGTGGTGCAGGAATTGCTAGAACAAGGATTGATTAAGGCGTGGGTGGGGGCACAGATAGGGCTTGAAGTTGAAGCGAAGATTGCAGAATTTGTTGCGGCAAACCCTCTTCCCCAAGACGAAGATCAGAAACCCGCTTACGCGAGCAAACTTAACAAGCACATCAGAAGCTTACTGCAAAACAACCACACTCAAGCGGACGAGCAAGCAACGGCTCAGTCCGAACTGTCAGCGTACATTGAGGAGCAATCAGATACGATTGCTGATGCTCCTTCTGTGGATGATGAAGCAGTAGCCAGCGCACCATCCCCTATTGCAACTGAAATACCTGCTCGTGAAGAAGTTGAAAGCGATACACTCACACTTAATCCTCCAATCCTCCCCACAGAGCGCTACTTACAGGGCTGGAGTGTGGGAGAGTACGCAGTTCCCAATACCACTTACGGGTATCTGCCTATGAGCTTCCGGCTATGGTGCCTTGGTCAACCAGTCTTAATTGTGGAAGTGGCTGGCAGTACAGGCACCGTACAAACCCTGATTGTTGCACGGCACGACGGCGAGACGCATCACGCGATGGGTGATTGGCTAGAAGAAACAACTGTTGCTCCATTGACACTACCCACCACAACTGAACCCCAAGGAGCTACGCCCTCTGACTGCTACACAAGTGCCACCCCCACACTGCGCTACAAACAAGGTTGGAAGGTCGGAGATATGGCTCTTGCGAACACGGTAGGTGGTGAATATTTTGTGAACTGGTGCGAGGGCAAGCCGATCAGAATTGAACAAGCCACTGGTGGCGTTGGTGAAATTCAAATTCTCAGAGTAAGCCGACATGATGGCGTGAGCGATATGAGCTATGGGAACTGGATAGAGGATGTACCAGCAAACCCAGCAAGTGATGACAATCCTCCTTCTGAAACTGCTGAATTCGCATCCCTGTACAAAGTAGTAGGAACAGGCGATCAGTGGTTGGGAGAGGTTGTCAAAATCGACAAACTAGGGGTAATTTACCATCAAATATCGCTCCTCGATGGCAGTACAGAGTGGACAAATATCAAGCATAAATGTCTAACACCAATCTCCAGTATTGAAGCTGCGATACTGCAAGATAGGACAAAGCTTGCACATACGGTGCTAGGCGAATTTGGTTTTTCAGTGGGCGATGCAGTAGATTGGATAGTCCAAGATGGTCATTCGCTTAAAGGCACAATATCTAAACTCACCAAATTAGGTGCTTTCGTTGATGAAGGTTGTCCTGGTCACACTTGGGTAGAGTACGAGCGGCTGAACAAAATCCCGGTCGAAGAGCAAAAAGCGGCTGTTCTTGTTGACCGTCAGGAGCAACTTGCTCGATCGCGAGCAAAAGAGGAAATCACAAAAACTGCTAAGCTCATCAAGCAGTCTAACCGTGAGATTGCACTCTCCGAAGAGTATCTCCGACAGCAGTCCCGATATGGCGATGATTTGGCTCGCGCTCAAGACAAGATAGCTACCAATCTTAACCGCCGATTCCAGCAGATAGCGCGGGTCATAGACTATGCACAGCTGAATGGAATTTGGCT
>CAZZVG010000471.1:0-5566 GCA_964657295.1 Iningainema sp.
TCAATGTCTAGAAAAAATGAGTATTTAGAAATTTACAATTCTTTGATTGTTTTATATTAAGCATTCTACCGTTTCTCTAGTGGCTCAACATATATTAATAAGGTTTAGGGTTAAAGAGCTAATGTTTACCAGTTGAGTTGAGTGCTAACTGCTAATAGTTAATAGCTAATTGTTCTGTAAATCCACAATTAACTCAAAAGAACATAGAAAAATGGCTGATGGTCATTACGATGTCATCATCATTGGTACAGGTGCCGGTGGTGGAACTCTGCTTAATCGATTGGCATCAAGTGGTAAAAAAATTTTAGTTCTAGAACGAGGAACTTTTCTACCCAGAGAAAAAGCGAATTGGGATTCTCAGCAAGTTCTGCGAAAAGAACGCTATCGGAATAGTGATGTATGGTATGCCAAAAATGGCAAAGCTATACGACCAGTTATGCACTATTATGTTGGCGGCAACACTAAATTTTATGGCGGTGCCTTGTTCAGATTTCGCCAGCAGGACTTTGAAAAAGTTATTCATAAAGGTGGCATTTCCCCTGAATGGCCATTAAAGTATCAGGATTTTGCTCCCTACTATGCCCAAGCTGAGAAACTTTATGAAGTACATGGTCAGCGAAGTCTCGATCCTACTGAACCGCAGATTGCTGAAGACTATCCCTTTTCAGCAGTTAGCCACGAACCCTACATTCAAAACATCCATTATGCTCTAAAATATCAAGGCTTACATCCATTTTATCTACCGCTTGCCGTCAAACTTAATGAGGTCAATCGTTCTTTAAGTGCTTGTATTCGTTGCGATACTTGTGATGGCTTCCCTTGTTTTATCAATGCTAAAGCCGATGCTGACATTAACGGTGTACGTCCAGTACTTGTCAATCCCAATCTGACTTTAATGACTCATGCAAAAGTCATGCGTTTGCATACCAATGCATCGGGGAGAGAAGTGACTGGAGTGGAAGCAGAAATTGCCGGCAAGCTTCAGATATTTACTGGAAATCTTGTGGTTGTTGCTTGTGGTGCAGTGAATTCAGCAGTCTTGTTGCTGAATTCTGCCAATGACCAACACCCAAATGGATTGGCTAATAGTTCTCATCTTGTCGGGCGTAATTACATGGCACATAAGTTTGCCGTGGTTATGGCTTTAAGCACAAAACCCAATCCAACAATTTTTCAAAAGACACTTGGCATCAATGATTTTTATTGGGGTGAAAAAGATTTTGCTTACCCGATGGGAAGCGTACAATTACTCGGTAGTCTCCATAAAGATAGAGTCGCGGCTCATGCACCACCTTTTCTGCCTAGCAAAATATCTGAATTTGTAGCAAATCATTCTGTTTGTTGGTTGTTAATCACTGAAGATTTACCCGACTTGAATAATCGTGTACAAATCAATGGTGAGAAGATTATTATTCACTATACAAATAACAATCAAGAAGCTTTTGATCGCTTGATTGAACGTTGGAATGAAGTGTTGAAGTCAATTGGGCGACCTCATCGCTTTAGCTCGTTTTCATCATTTATTACCTCAAAAATGGGCTTACAAGAAGTATCTCATCAGTGTGGTACTTGTCGTTTTGGTGAAGACCCTAAAACTTCGGTACTTAATATCAATTGTCGCACACATGATGTTGATAATCTTTACGTTATTGATGGTAGTTTTTTCCCATCTAGTAGTGCTGTCAATCCATCTCTTACTATTATGGCAAATGCTTTGCGTGTTGGAGAGCATTTGTTGGAAAGATTGGGATAGATTGGTGAAATGTTAAGCTTTTCCGTAGCGTTGAAGTTAGCCCACATATCAACTTAATAGGTGGGATATTAAGTGGAGATGATACGGTAATCAGTAACGCAAAAAGTTTTTCTCCGAAGAGCGATACGGCTTAAGCCGTGGCCTTCTCTTCTCCTGTCGGAGACGCTCCGCGAACGAGAGGCTGACGCTCGAAGACTCGCTACCGCTTCGCTAGCGCTAACGCCAACGGCATCGCCAAAAATATGATGAAAAAGAGCAGCTACGGAGGGGGCAGGCATCGGCTGTCAATTCACCAACATTATTTCAAATTAAACAGAAATGGTTTGACAGATAAAATCATACGATCTAACTCGGTTTTATTGTGTTTGAGAAGATCGTGCCCCCATAATTCATTTGTGTTATCAGAGCAATCTTTTGCAAGGGCTTCTCCTATTTTTTCAAAATTCTTGTTAATATCTGTCCTTAATTTCTCTGGTTCAGATAAGACACCAAGAACAAATACTCTATCTTTTAAATCATTTGGAATTTGATTCTTTACATAACTCAATCTATTTTCGTCCTCATCAAAATCAATCAGCAAAGCAATCATTTTGTGTGGATATTGTCGCATTGTAGAAGCATAATCATTCGTAAATTTCTCCACAACGTTTTTCCAACCACGAGCTTCTGGTAGGACTTGAATAGCGCGAATATTGAGGTTTCGATAAAGAATAAATCCGTTCGCAATCTGGCGATTAGCATCGTCTTCGGGCAACACAAGAATATGCGGTTTATGCTTATTTATGCTCATAGTTCTATATCGCCACGAATCAAGACCTCTATAAGATCACCTTGAATAGGCATATCACTGAGCAATCTGATCAGAGTTGGCTCTAAGTGGCTTTTTCGATCAAGTACAAAGGTATTTTCATTTGAAAACTTTCGGATGGCTTCCTCATTATGCGAAGTCACCAAAATTTGTCCACTATTCTTAAATGAGCGTCGCAGTGATGCAATAAAAAGTCCAACTTCTGACAAGGAGAGATAGTTGTCAGGCTCATCCCAGAAGCAAAAAAGTGGACCGTATGATTTGTTGGCAGCCAAGACAACAGCACAAAGAAAAAAGCATTTCTCACCGTCAGATAAGTCTTTAAAATTAATACTCAGATTCGCATTATTTTCTTCAAACCGAACAATCATGCTTTTGAAGTCTTTGCCAATAAGTTCATTCAGAAAATCCTGGATGTCAGGCATAACTCCTCGAAGATATTGGTAAATCTGTGTGTAGGCAGCAGGATAGCGACCGAGTAACCCAGAAAACCACTCCCCAATATTTGAACCCTCTCGCGTTGGCTCCAAAGTTTCACCGTTTGAATCTCCGGTCATTAAGCTTGGGATTGGGGCTAAAATGATCATGTGAGCAAGCCAAGTCTTGAAAATATGAAGAGGATCAGTCTCTGATTGCTTCTGAATTACTGGAAGGGCAACAAGATGCCAATCTACCAGAAACTGAGCCTCACGATTTTGTGAGCTGTTGTAAAGACTGACTTTAGCTTCTTTTCGAGAGTATATTGGATCTCCTGCTACTAGCAATTGCTCTTCAAAAACTCGAAGCTCTTTAAATTTTTCTGGCAACTCTAAAGCTAGGGCATATTTGTATAATTTATTTTCAATTAATACTTCTATTTCAAACCGGATCGGAACATCAGACCTTCCACGAGCGAAATCCTTCGACTGGATAAGTTGGCCAACTCTATTTATACCTCGACCGATGGACTGAAGTACCTCTAATGCAATGGCAATAGTTGATTTACCTGTACCATTTTTTCCAATCAAAAGAGCAGATGACATCCCCTTTATGGACAGTTCAAAGTTTTCTAGGCATCTGAAGTTGTGTATATACAGTCTTTGGAGCATAGGAAAACAATTCCGATAAGTGGAAAGTGAAAGAACTTTTTGATCTGCCTAAGTTACGACCTAGATATAATATCACATAATATTTACAAAATAAAAAATATCCTATACTAATGATAGGACCCGATCAATACGTTGTAGTTAGGGCTTCTAAATCAAATTGGAATATACTGGAAAAATATACTCATCAATAGTTTTAAAAGGGTGATGGCAACTCCAGTCGGAGACGCAAACGCAAACGGCGAGCTTCAACTGTATTGGGCTAGGTGGGCAATGCCGAACCATCTCAGAATTAAACTGGAGATGCTACGCATTACCCACCTGACAAAATATCTGCGTCAGTCTTAATAATTAGCTCTCAGTGATTTGACTTTTGTCATCCCTAAAGACGATATCATGGCTAGACCGTAAATCCATTGTGTTAGGGGAAATGCGATCGACATTTTCATCGTTGTTATAGGTGATAATTTCGTCAAAGGTTGATGGTGCTGGCGCAGAACGTGCTGTACGCTTTTCTCTAGGGCGATCGCAAGTAAAAGTAATGCCTGCATATAAGCCCCGAAGCTGTTAAAGAAGATAGCTGCTGCATCCCATTGTTTTGTACACAATGCGGCGACAAACAAGACTAACATCAGATTGGGAAGCAGCACGCTTAAAATCGACTCAGCAAAAATCGCCCACCATTGAGGATGGTAAAGTCGAGAAGAAAGGAGTTGTCGCTTCAAGCAACTTTGGAAACTAGATAACTGGCACTCTTCACGATTGAGAGTCATCAGAGAAGGCACAAATACAACCTGCTTACCATGTTCTGCCAAGACACTGTAAATCATCGTATCTTCACCACAGGCTTGTCCCCACTTATCAAGCAAGCCTGTTTGGTGAATCAGTTTTGTTTTGATCGCCAAAGCACCACCCCAAGGAATCCGATGCGTGTACATCTGTACAACTGCGTAGATATTCCACGAGTAACGGACTAAAGATCCTAAAGACTTACCAGTCGGTACATACCAGCAGTTCCCTGTTGTCGCTCCAACGTTGGGATGGGCGAGAGGGCTAACAAGTTCGCGTAGCCAATTAGAATGGACGACGACATCTGCATCTACGGAAGCAACCACTTTGTAAGAATCGTCGAGTTCGGAAACAGCTTGCACTAGGGAACTGCATTTGAGACTGCAATTAGGACTTGCTATCCGCAAAGGACTGATTTGCACGTTTTGTGCTGTTTCCTGAGAAAGTGTCTCTGTGACAATGTTCCAAGCCGGATCTTGTTCGTTGTCAATGACGAGCTTTAAATCGTACTGTGGGTAGTTCTGATTTAACAGCGATCGCAAACATTTCGACAACAGGGCATCGGTTCCACGCAGGTAAACAATGACCGCAGTTTTGGGTAGCTGGTTGTCTGGTAATGTGTCTTGGTGGTGTGATCGCAGGTACAAAAAAAACCGCAGTGAGAGAAATACCTGAATAGCCCACCAAATTAGCAAAACAAGAGACAGCAATATTGCTAATTCTTTCATTAAGGTCTACAGTAAAAGGCAAAGTTATGTGATGAAATGTAAAATCTTACTGTTTGTAGTTGCGCTTTAGCGATAAAGCGCAACTACGAACTAAGATTTACTTGTCGAGCGAATATTTCATGTGAATTTTGATGGTTGTGTTTTTGTTGACTACAAAACTAGATTGGCTAAATTTTGGTGAACCTGTGGCGATCGATATCGTTGGATTGTTGGAAACACCAAAACCTTCTTCCGGAATACCGAAAAGGTTTGAGTTTAGTTTGTGATCTCCGTTCTGATCGTCAACTATACCGACAGCGTAAGTTCCTGGCTTCAAGCCATAAAACTGCTTGGTGAGTGTCGTTCCTTTTATTTGAGTGCAGCCACTTTCGACTCCACCACTATCACCCTGCGGAAATCCTCG
>CAZZVG010000472.1:0-5565 GCA_964657295.1 Iningainema sp.
CCGCTAATTCACCTCCAAGCTTTCGGGAAGCAGGAATTAAGTCATCCAAAATGCGATCTGCCAGTTCCATGCGGGTCGAAAGTTTGTATTGCACCATCTCATCAAAAGAAATTTTGTCATCAAGAGAGAGCATTCTTAGAGAACGCTCTGTCCGAAAATTACTGGGAAAATGCAGACCACGAGGTGCCATGTAAGGAGGATAATTATCTGCTTTAATAGCAATAGGATATGTCGTTGTCCAAGGTGGGTCGTTGGTATTTTGCAACCAGCCACTTTTTGGGTCAATGACGCGTGGTAAATCCTGGTAGGGATGGATTTTCGTCCATAGTGTTTTAGACGTGTCACCGGGAATAATCCCTTGCCAGTATTTAAAATCACCTTGAGAACGAACTGGAACATCACCGTTGAACAGGTGCATGATGTGCCCATCTCTGTCTGCATACATTACCGTAAACATCGGTAGTTGCAAACGCTTGAGAACAGATTGAAAAGAAGTGAGATTTTTTGCTCGTGCCATATCCCACCATTGTTCAAGGACACCAGGTCGATCAATACCAGCAACGCGCAACGCTATAGCTAAACCGTTTTTTTCTGTTACGACAGGACCGTGAACAGAATGTTTTACGACAAGAGGTTGCTCACTTATAGTACCGTCTTTTTGTTTCACTTTTAAGGAGACGGTTGTTGTTTGGAAGGGAAGAACTTTACTATCGAAGCTATAACCATTTTCAACTAATTTGAGTTTGTAAGCATCCCAACCATCGTAAGTGTTGACGGTGTGAGTCCAGCCCAAATTATCGTTGAAGGCGATCGCTAACACAGGAATTCCCACAAGTGTTGCGCCATAAGCATCAATATCGGGAGTGCTCAGTTGTGCTTCGTACCACAAAAATAAATCAGACCAAGGCAAATGTGGGTTTGCCAGCAGCATCGCTTTTCCACTTGCAGAATGTGATGGGGCTATAGCCCAACCATTAGATCCGGCTTTTGTTTCTTCCTTGGCGACACCCGCAACGTCTTCTGGGTTCACGATAAAAGTAAAATGTAGAACTCGATTTAAGTGAGCCAGAACATCTTCTGCTTTTACTGGCAGTACAACCTCTACCTCGTCGTCTAGCTTTTCTCCATGCTCCTTGGCATAAGCATTAATCCCCGCAGCAAAAGCATCTAGGTAGCTGCGAAAAGCTGGACTTTGTGCTTTGTACCAAGAACGAGCGCGTTCTGGCACTCCCATAGTCTGTACCCAACGGTCTGATTCTAAGTATTTCTCTCCCCAGTATTCAGCTGCACGTCCCCGCGCTTGACCATAAAGACGCAAAAGCAAGTTACCGTGACTTTGCATTTGTGCCGAACCAAAGGCTTGAAATGCGCTTTGGGTATCTTTGCTGTAGATATGCGGTATGCCGTAAGTATCCCAGAGTATTTCAGTACTTTTTGCTATTCGTGCAGAAGTTTGACATCCTAAAACTACAGCAAAGATAATACCAAGTACAAATGATAACAGTCGGAATAGTTTTCGCTCTTTAGCTCTATATATGTATCCCATAAGCTAGTAAAAATGATAATTACATCCGGTTTAGGGAGTAAGGGATGATGGTCACAGTGATTTTTCAAGCGCTCTTTCTGGCGAGATGCTGTCTGTGATCAAGGTAAATTTACGGCAAGCCTTCCGAGGGCGTTAAAATAGCGTTGACCGTGACGAAAAATTTTAACGAACGCATAACTAATTTTTGGAGATGTCTAATGTTCACCTATACCGCTTTTCTTGATTCGTTGTGTAGACGCATAAGCTCTTTCTCCTTCTTCTTCATAGCGATCGCGATACAGTATTTCTAAGTGTCCGCCGTATTCCTGAATCTTCGCGATTTGGTGTTCAAAGAATGAGCGAAACGTATTCGCGGCTATTAGTGCGAGGATTGCCACGATCATTCCACATGCTGTGGCAAATAGGGCTTCACTAATACCTGCTGTCACTGCTGTGGTTTTCGATCCTCCCACATCACCGATGTTCAGTCCTCTAAAGGATCTAATTAATCCTAATATCGTTCCCAATAGACCTAAGAGTGGTCCTAACCCGACTATCGACTCAAACACATTGTTGAACCTTCGCAGTCTGGGAATTTCTGCCAGCGCTTCACTTTCCAATGCCAAACGAAACTTGTCTGGCGTTGGTCGTTCTAATTCCAATGCCGACATAAAAATCCGCATTATTGGTAGATCTGCATGTTGTCTGACTTGACTAATCACACCCACCATGTTGTTCTGGCGGTAGAGTTTGAACACCTCTCGAATCAGGGGTTGCTGACGCGATAACAAGAGCCAAAACCTCACGCGCTCAATAGCCAGACCAATTGTCAATACGCTACATAGTAGCAGGGGCCACATGACTATGCCACCTGCTTCAAAAAGTTTACCAATCATGTAATCTTTCTCAACAAATTAACGACTATATGTAGTTAGAGTACTTCTGTCTAATTAAATGTTAATGATATAGTTTTTCGATTAAAAATGGAATACCTGAAAATATTTTTCAAGCTAATTTCATTTTTGATCAGAAAATTATCTATTAACCCAAGTGCTTTAAGCACAATGCAATACGGATGGCAACGGCTGCCATCTGTATGGAGCTTATTGTTTCTCAGGGGTTTTCAGGCTGCTTTCTTATAATTTTTGAGTTGCAATAGCCAACTTCGCACCTTTCACCCGTCGCACTTGATCCATCACTGATACCACCTCTCCGTGTTCAACTTTTTTGTCGGCATTAATAATGACTAAAGTGTCTGGGTTGGCACCAACTAAGCTACGTACTTGGGATTCCAAAGCATCAATATTGGTTGGCTGACGATTCAAACTTAATTGTCCAGCAGAGTTGATAGTCACGGTGATTTTTTCTGGCTCTTTCTGGCGAGATGCTGTCCCCGATGACGGTAAATTTACTGGCAAGCCTTCTGAGCGCGTTAAAAATAGCGTTGACATCACGAAAAACGTCAACAGTGCAAACATCACATCAATCAGCGGTACAATGTTCACTTCTACTGCTTTTCTTGATTCATAGTGTAGACGCATAAGCTATTTCTCCTTCTTCTTCATAGCAATCTCGATACAGTATTTCTAAGTGTCCGCCGTATTCCTGAATCTTCGCGATTGAAACGTGTTGGCTGCTAAAAGTGTGAGGATTGCCACGATACCCACCAAGAGCAGACTTTTAGAAGTTTTTGTCATTCTACACCTTTCATTAGTTGATAAAATTATTTAACTACTCTAAGCATGAGCTTACACTAAAATTTCAGTTAATGAAAGTCTTTAGCATTAAAAATAAAAAAGGTGGCAAGTGACAGCTTCTCTAGCTCTGGGAAACGGATATGTCCGTACCGATGCAGCTATTTACTATAGAGTTGAAAACTTCAAACCAACGCTCTGTTTCAAGGATCATTGATATTTCTATTCAAGAATCCGGAAGCAAATCTTACTATAGTTGTTGCTCTAAATTCTCAATTTGATTTGATAAATTAATGTAGCTTTAGCGACAGAAACACTGTATTACCCGTCAGTGGAACTTTTATAGTGTAAAGTTCCCACCCGCTTGATATGCCTTACTTTGTTAGAACAAAGTATTAATTTATTAAATCTTAAGTCAGTTGTATTTTTTAAAAAAAACTTGATAGATTGTATCAAGTCAATTCTTAAGAGAGAAAGAAATTATGTCTGACCCTCAAACTATCTTACGCAACTTTGGTCGGGTTTACGACAATCCCGTGTTGCTGGAACACAATGTAACCGCGCCTGTTTGCGAAGGATTTAACGTTGCCTTAGCTAGTTTCCAGGCGTTGTACTTGCAATACCAAAAGCATCACTTTGTTGTTGAAGGTGCAGAATTTTACATGCTGCATGAGTATTTTGGTGAGAGCTATGAACAAGTTCAGGAACACGTCCACGATATTGGAGAGCGACTGGATGGACTGGGCGGGGTTCCAGTGGCTACCTTTAGCAAATTAGCCGAAATGTGTTGCTTTGAGCAGGAACAAGATGGCGTTTATAGCTGTCGCCAGATGGTAGAACACGATTTGGCAGCCGAGCAAGCAATAATTGGCCTTATACGTCGCCAAGCCTCACAAGCAGAAAGCCTAGGCGATCGCGCCACCCGGCTTCTTTACGAACAAATTTTGCTGAAAACTGAAGAGCGGGCTTACCATCTAGCTCATTTCCTTGCCCATGACAGCTTGACACTAGGTTTCGTCGTAGCAGCTAATGGGAAAGTAAATTAACACAACGACTTAAGAACACGTCTTTTTAAAAGCTGAAATTTTTAGCAACACCTGAAACATTAGCAATCATACTGTGAATCTCGCTAGCAGGCGTTAAACTCCAATGAAAAGGAGCCGTATGCTACTGCTCGCGTTACACAACGGTTTCGTCTACTCTAATAGAGATTGGACAAGACCTGACGGAGGGGACAATTTTTGTCTCCTTTGATATATTTTTCATCGTGAATTAATTATTGTCCTAAGCTCCCTGTCCGTTGCTATAGCTGACGGCACGACTGCTAATTGCTGAATGCTTACGGTTGTGATGTTGGTACAGACGGGGATTGAAATGGTTGTTGAGTAGATGAATCGTCCAGTCTCCTCGGCCTTCTATTTCTGTTCTCAGATCTGTTTTCCGGCGATTGATTAAGTTTGTCAGATGGTGCAGACAGATTGGATGAACTAGGTTCTACTCCTTGTCGAGGTACCTGTGGGCTGGGGTTGGTAGCAGGTGTTTCTGGTGTAGAAGGTGTAAGCGAACGCCGTCTCCGCTTGGAAGCGGGTTGTCCGGGAACATCTGTTATAACTCCTGGTGTCGATCCAGCGCTTCCTGGAGTCGCTTCTTGCGTAGGAGTGGAAGTGAGAATTTCACGCTGTCTTGCTTGTGCTTGTTCTTCTCTTTTTCTCTGACGTGCTTGGTATTCGCGATCGCGCTCTGATCCCCGAATCTGAAAATTAGCTACGACTCGGGATCCAACTCTTCCTCCAGGGACAGGTTTTAAGACAAATTCTCTTGCTTGTTCTACAAGCGCTTGATCGAGTTCAGATTTACCGCTAGGATGTGTCAGCCGCACATTGGTTACATGACCATTTTCATCATAGTCAATAGTCACCTCTGGGCTTCCTTCGATGCCTCGCTGTTTCGCCGTGTCTGGATATTTGAGATCACACCTAATGCAATCTTTTGCAAGATTTAATCGTGTAGATTTTGGTTTTGGCTTTGGCGTGGGAAGTTTTGGTGCTGTAGCAACTGTAGCAACTCTCTGACCCTGTTGCGAACTATTACCTATGCCATTCCCGACACCATTACCTACACCATTCCCTGAACCTTGATTTAAGCCCTCTCTGGGCCCACTGATTAAATGATTTCCCGGACTATTACTAGTGTCCGTTTTATCCACCTCACCTGAAGAAAGGGGTGTCTGTATCGGTAGTGGCAGTGATCTTAGTGTCCTCAACGATTTTGGTGGTGGTGTTGGTGGGGGGGAAGCGACGGGAATGGGGGGAGTACTGGGTGTAGTAAATGTATCTGGCGAGGGGG
>CAZZVG010000473.1:0-5565 GCA_964657295.1 Iningainema sp.
GTCCAGAAGGTGTTGTGCCTAACGATACACCAGATCGTGAGTTGTTCTCTTTGTTATCCGATTTTTATCTAAATCCGGGTAAACCCCAGGTTCCTAATTCAGAAGAGGAACTAGACTTGATGATTGTATAAATCACCAAGTTCTCAGGATGGGGGACAATAACATGGCATTCTTTCACAGCTTTACAGGCTCATTAAAGCAAAAGTGGTTGCAATTTTTCCAGATGAATCGTGACTGGATCAACATGCATATGGAGGTAGAATCAGTCTCGACACCAGATGGTGGACAACGACCACCGTCTTACCTCATCCTGGGAGTTGTTAACGCCCTGGAACCTAAACTCGCCCAATTGATGCTGCCCTTTTCCAAACTCAATCCCAACGCAGACACTTTGATTGACGTGCTGGATTTGCATTTCGATCCGGACATTGTTCTCGGTAACCGTGTTCCTTCCAAAGTAGATGCAAACCAATGGGAATCAACAGCGATCATAGAGGAACCTGATCGCGATGAAACCTTGACGATTTCTCTGGATGGAGAAGAGATGGGGGATGATTTGGAAATGCTCGATAACCGCGAACCATTTATAGTAGCGGAAGTCATCACGCGAGAAGAGTTGATCGCAACGTGCCTAGACGATCTCGACGAGATTAATGGGTTGCACGAAACTCATAATGGTAATGGAAAAGATCAACAATCTAAAGATGAGTTACACCAAACATCTCATGTCAACATAGTTGATGAGTTTGGCGAGATCTCCTTCGATGATTTGAAGGAAGATGATAGCAAAATCTCCTCAGCAACTGCACATCATGAGAATGAGCATGGCAATGCATTATTAGATGTTTGGAGTGAAGAAACCTTACCGCATAAGGGTGAAACACGCCACGAAATTTTCTTAGGGGAAGAAGAACTGCCCTCTGGCGCTTTTGACGACACAGAAATTGCCCGTCTCTTCCCCAATACGTAATTAGAGGTGAGGAGTACGAATTCGGTGAGCATATCTTAGCTCCTCACTCCTATCTTTTAAAAATCGTCTCTACAGGAGTGAGCCTGAAGGAGTTAGTGGTTAGTCTCTAGGATGAAAAAAGTACACAACTAACGGACTTGCCTTTTGTACGGGCGGGTTTTGTCAGATGTTGTGTTGCTTTCGATGTTCTTTCTATTAAACCCGCCCCTCCTCACTCTCAACTTTAAATTAAGGGGAGAAAATACCAAAATGACTGTTGCTCAACCAGACACTTTAACTTTTGAGTGTGAAACCGGTAATTACCACACCTTTTGCCCAATTAGTTGTGTAGCATGGCTATACCAAAAAATTGAAGATAGCTTCTTTTTGGTCATTGGCACAAAAACTTGCGGTTATTTCCTGCAAAATGCCTTGGGTGTGATGATTTTTGCTGAACCCCGTTATGCAATGGCAGAGTTGGAAGAAGGAGATATTTCCGCACAACTAAATGATTATGAAGAATTAAAGCGGTTGTGTTTACAGATTAAGCGCGATCGCAATCCTAGCGTCATTGTGTGGATTGGCACCTGCACCACCGAAATCATTAAAATGGATTTGGAAGGCTTAGCACCGAAGCTAGAATCTGAAATTGGTATTCCCATTGTTGTTGCTCGTGCCAATGGTTTAGACTATGCTTTTACTCAAGGAGAAGACACTGTATTAGCTGCAATGGCTTTACGTTGTCCCGAGAAGGCTCCTGAATCTGAAAAAGAAGAGCGCACTGGTATTCAAAAGCTGCTCAACTTTGGTAAGAAGAATGAAGTTGTTGTTAAAGAAGAATCCGAGTACGTCGCTCATCCACCACTGATATTATTTGGTTCTCTGCCAGATCCAGTAGTGACTCAGTTAAGTCTAGAACTGAAAAAGCAAGGTATTAAAGTTTCTGGTTGGCTACCCGCAAAACGCTTTACAGAACTCCCGAGCATTGAAGAAGGGTCTTATGTCGCTGGTGTCAACCCCTTTCTCAGCCGCACTGCAACTACCTTGATGCGTCGTCGCAAGTGCAAACTCATCGGCGCACCCTTCCCCATTGGTCCTGATGGTACCCGCGCTTGGATTGAAAAAATCTGCTCGGTATTTAATATTACTCCGCAAGGCTTAGATGAGCGGGAAGCCCAAATTTGGGAAGGCTTGGAAGACTATGTAAAACTGATTCGTGGTAAGTCCGTGTTCTTCATGGGCGATAACTTGCTAGAAATTTCTCTAGCACGTTTTCTCGTGCGCTGTGGCATGATTGTGAACGAAATCGGTATCCCCTACATGGATAAGCGCTACCAAGCGGCTGAACTGGTTTTACTAGAGAGTACCTGCAAGGAAATGGGCGTACCTATCCCGAAAATTGTGGAGAAGCCTGATAACTACAACCAAGTCCAGCGAATTTACGACGTTAAGCCAGATTTGGTGATTACTGGTATGGCTCATGCTAACCCTCTAGAAGCACGCGGTATTAACACCAAGTGGTCTGTAGAGTTCACCTTCGCACAAATTCACGGTTTTACCAACGCACGCGACATTCTCGAATTGGTGACTCGTCCCCTACGTCGGAATAACAACCTCAAAGATTTAGGTTGGGATAAGTTGGTGCGGGAAGAAGCTAAGATTTAGCACTCTTTGGTGAACGAATATTTTGATGGGCGATCTGTTGCGATCGCCCTTTTTCCGGTAAAATGTTCACTTTGAAGAAGATACGGCGATCGCCTTTCCATCTAAACAGCAGGTAATTTCCAAGAACGTCCTTGACAGTGAACTTCACCCGCAATAATCTGAACACCTGCACTCTGTCTCATTAAGATCATAGCTTCTTCGCGCTCTTCATCAGTCATGTAGTCATCTCCTTTACGTCCACTGGGGCAACGTTTCGGATCTCCTCCTGCACCCAAATACCTCTGCTTAGCTATATTTATTAGCTCTTGCAGTCTAGCTTCTTGTTTTTTTTGTATTTCAGTTAATTCTCTCATAATTCTGATATCCAGTCAGGAGGGACAATTTCTTCATTCGGCAAGATGTAGGCAACTGGTAAAACAGGACTTGGAGTTTGAATAGACAAGAATTTGTAGTTCCTCACTCTTTCTTTTTTTTATTGGCTTGCTCAACTCGCTGCTTGATAGCTGCCTCTGCTATGCGGATATTTTCTTCTATAGGTTTACCATCTTCAGTAGCCATTGGTCCATACCATGTCGCTTCTGAGTCCGGAGTGCGACGACTGTACAGAACGCGCAAAGGCTCAACATCCTCCCGATGTGCAAGCGCATAAGCTATTAGTTCTTTATTAGTCATTTCTTCATAATTCGGTCGCATTTAAAAACCTCCAGCGTCCATTAAGGGGTACAAGAATTTGAAGTTCTTCGCCTGCAAAAACAAAAACAACTCCGGTTTTGTCGTCAAAACGGAATAACTCTACGTTCCGATAAGTACTGGACAACATTTGACAAACTCGCAGGCAGGCGATGGCTTGTTCGGCTGTTGGGTAAATAGTCTTTTCCTCAATTGTGACATAAACACTATAAGCGGTGTTTTAAGTTTGTATTGAGCGAGTACGCCAGTGCCCCAAGCAACTCAAATCTCAGAAAATTTCATAAATATATAGGTTTTAGATATAGGTTTTGGCACTGTGAATGGTTTATATTACCGAGGGAGTGGCGAAAAAAGTTATGATGTACCAATACAGGAGGATGCGCTACACAACAGAGTCCTGATAACTAAACCCTCTTATCCATGAATGACAGGTGTGGGCATAGCGAAATTGGAAGAGCGATCGCGATCGTCGTTTACAATTGTCATTTTCACTAAATCGCCAACGTTTAAGCTTAAACTGGAAACTTCACGTCCAGCAATACCTCTAGCCTTACAGTAAGCAATTATGTTTAAGGTTCTTGTCTCCGATCCAATTGACCAAGTTGGGATTGATATTCTCTCCCAAGTTGCCGCTGTTGATGTTAAAACTAATTTAAAACCAGAAGAACTGGTGGAAATCATTGGTGATTACGATGCACTGATGATTCGTTCTGGCACCCGCGTTAGCCAAGAAATTATTGAAGCTGCTACCAAGTTAAAAATTATTGGTCGTGCTGGTGTGGGTGTCGATAATGTGGATGTTCCTGCGGCTACACGTAAGGGGATTGTGGTTGTCAACTCTCCCGAAGGAAACACAATTGCCGCCGCAGAACACGCACTTGCCATGATGTTGTCTTTATCTCGCCACATTCCAGATGCCAATGCCTCAGTAAAACGTGGTGAATGGGATCGCAAAAGTTTTGTCGGTACAGAAGTTTACAAAAAAACTTTGGGGATCGTCGGTTTAGGTAAAATTGGCTCTCATGTTGCTAATGTTGCCAAAGCAATGGGAATGAAACTGCTGGCATATGATCCTTTTATTTCCATGGAAAGGGCAGAACAGCTAGGCTGTCAGTTAGTCGATATGGATCTGCTCATGCAGCAATCTGATTATATTACCCTACACATCCCCAAAACTCCAGAAACGACTCACCTCATCAATGCTGAGATGTTAGCAAAGATGAAACCTACTACCCGCATTATCAACTGCGCTCGCGGTGGCATCGTTGACGAAGAAGCTTTGGCAGCAGCTCTCAAAGAAGGTAAAATCACTGGTGCCGCACTAGATGTTTACGAGTCAGAACCACTGGCAGATTCTCCCTTAAAGTCACTGGCAAAAGAAATTATCCTGACTCCCCATTTGGGAGCATCGACAGCCGAAGCTCAAGTCAATGTGGCGATTGATGTTGCTGAACAAATTCGGGATGTACTGTTGGGATTGCCAGCACGTTCAGCAGTCAATATTCCTGGACTTAGTCCCGATGTCTTGGAAGAACTCAAACCGTATATGCAGCTTGCGGAAACCTTGGGTAACTTGGTGGGACAGTTAGCTGGCGGACGAGTAGAATTATTGAACGTCCGATTACAAGGCGAACTGGCAACAAACAAGAGTCAGCCTTTGGTGGTAGCCGCTTTGAAAGGGTTGCTTTACCAAGCTCTACGGGAACGGGTCAACTACGTTAATGCTAGTATAGAGGCCAAAGAACGTGGTATTCGTGTCATTGAAACACGAGATGCTTCAATCCGCGACTACACAGGCTCGCTGCATTTGGAAGCCACTGGTTCTTTGGGGACTCATTCTGTGATGGGTGCTTTGTTGGGTGACGGAGAAATTCACTTAACTAACATTGATGGTTTTCCAATTAACGTTCCCCCCAACCAACACATGCTGTTCACCCTGCACCGAGATATGCCGGGAATCATCGGTAAACTCGGTTCTCTCTTGGGCAGTTTTAATGTCAATATTGCTAGTATGCAGGTAGGTCGTAAAATCGTCCGTGGTGATGCAGTCATGGCTCTCAGTCTAGATGACCCATTACCTGATGGCATTTTAGAAGAGATTGTAAAAGTGTCGGGAATTCGGGATGCATATACAGTAACATTATGAGTTATGAGTGATGAGTTATGAGAATGAAGTTCAAGAGGATGTTAGTAACTCTCATTCCTTATTCCTCATCACTCATCGGTAATTTCAGAAAGGGTACTGCGCCCATAACGAAGTT
>CAZZVG010000474.1:0-5549 GCA_964657295.1 Iningainema sp.
GCTAACGCTACCGCTTCGCTAACGTCGTATCGCAGTCCCCTAGGTCGGGCTAACCTTCTCCCAAGGGGAGACGCACTCGCGTTCAGGGCTGTCTCACCGTTCGCCCCTACTAAAAAGCTGCTGACAGTTCCGTCCCGATTACCTGCCTTGGAATGAGACTGCCAAACTTGCCTTGCAGATACCTCAACAGATTTGCTGTGTCTGCATTGAATGCGAGTCAACTCGGTACTTACACAATTGCAGAAATTCAATTGCAGACATTAGATTTTGTGTCTCTTCGGGCTGGTGCTGCATTGCAATTCACTCACAACTACCGAGAAGCATAACAAATTAATGTTGAAGTACATCTCGCTCAACAGTTCTAAATCGGTGGCGATCGCTTATTGGGCGTAGCCATCCCCCTCACATTAACGTTAACATTGACCTGAGTAACAGAGTCCTAATATTTAGTTATTTAATCAAAATTCTCAGGAAAAATCAAGCCAAACAAAAACTAAACAGATTTTCCTACTTTTCCTACTTTACTAAAAAACTTAAAAAAATATTACAAACATAGTAAATGAGTTGTGATTTTACATTCAATGAGATACAGTACGCTCAATTGATTACATCAAGTTATCGTATTGATAAGAAACGATAAGTAGGAATGTCGGAAAGTTGCAAGCAATCAGAATTGTTATATGCTGGATGAATGTTACTGATTGGGTATAAGGCAATGGGTTGGATGAGTTGGGAAATTTAGGAAAAGAATTGTCATCTATTTATAAACTTTTTCCGAGTGGCCTGACAGTGCGATCGCGTGAGAAAGTCAGAGGTAGTTGTGTCATTTGGTGATCAAATGATTTAATTAGCGCAAACTTTTTTTGAGCAGAGATTTATTCGATTAATCAGAGGCGAAGAGATAAAACATGAAACGTCTTGTTGTATGTTGTGATGGAACTTGGCAACAGTTAGCTAACCCTTGCCCTGGCAATGTGATTAAGATGGCTCAGGCAGTGAAAGCAACTGCCAGTGATGGGACTCCACAGATCGTGTTTTATGACGAAGGAGTTGGCACGGATAGTCAGGCGACTAAGCTTATAGGCGGAATTGCTGGACTCGGTATTGATAAAAATATCCAAGATGGCTACCGTTTTCTGAGTCTCAACTATGTTCCGGGCGACGAAATCTATCTGTTCGGTTTCAGTCGAGGTGCATACACAGTCAGAAGTCTAGCGGGGATGATCCATTGCTCCGGTTTGCAAGAACGCCCACACATTACCAAAGCACCTGAAGCTTACGAGCTTTACCGTAAACGAGACGTTAAACCAAAGGATGCAGAAGCAGTCAAATACCGTGAAGAAAACGGCTCTCAAGTTCCAATCACCTTGCTTGGTTGTTTCGACACCGTCGGTGCGCTTGGTGTTCCCCCTCTACCCGCTTTCAAGCAGTTTCAAGAACAACTCCATCAAAGGTATAAATTCCATGATACCACTTTAAACACGTGTATACAGAATGCATTGCACGCTGTAGCGATCGACGAAATCCGCGAAGCCTTTGCTGTCACACCGATGAAGAAAAACCCTAATGCTGAAAACCAGAGGGTTGTTGAAGTTTGGTTTCCTGGCGGACATGGCTGCGTCGGTGGTGGAACAGAAGAACAGAGGGGATTATCAGACGCAGCCTTACAGTGGATGATCGATTCAATCCGTAAGCTGGGATTGGGGCTAGAATTAGATCCAAGTGCCATTCCCACAGGTATAAACCCTGATCACAACTGCCATTTTAAGAACGATCCTGGAATTTTCAAATTCTCAGGAATCAAGTACCGCGAGGTGAGCGAGAATCTTGAGGAGCTTCACGAAAGTACGATCAAGCGTTGGCAAAACCTCAAAGACTACCGCCCCAAGAATCTTGAAAGGCTTGCCGAGAAACTTAATTTAAAGTGAGACGGAGGGAAAAGACGAGATCAAGCACTCATCATTGAAAGTAACCGTTCAGGGGGATAATGAGAGAATGAAGGTTACAGGCAATTTAATCGGATGATTTGCCCTCGTCACCTCTTTCTTTATGGGCTTGATGATGCCTCAAACCCTATAACTTCGTACCCCTCCTGAATGCTTAAAATTTAACAGAAGCAATCAAATCAACAACCAAGGAAGAATTATGACCACGAAAAGAGATACATCCAGAGACGGGTTTAAAAACAAACTAGAGACTTTTGCTTTAACTGGTTTGAAGCCGATATGGGATTTCATTCAAAGCAAAGATGCTCTCAAAAAAATAGTTAACAAAACTATCGTTAATAACGCCGTCTTAAAAATTCCTACTCGTCCCTATCCGTTTAGTACAAAATCTCCCTACACATCTTGGGAGTCATTAACAGAGCGTAACTATTCAGGACTACATTTACCACCTCTTGATTGGAAACCTTCAGCTGATAAAAACTATACAGGATTTAATTTAGCTCCGACTGAAAAGTTTGAAAAAAATCTTCCTCCCGTTGAGGAACTGGCGGTGTTGTATAAGAAAACCGGAGAGACTCAATACTCGCCCAAATCCACACTACTGTTCCCGTATTTTGTCCAATGGTTTACCGACAGTTTTTTGCGAACTGATCGCCAAAATCACCTCCAGAATACTTCTAACCACCAGATTGATTTATGTAATGTCTATGGGTTAAACCCAACAATTACTAACCTGCTGAGATCTCATCAAGGAGGCAAGTTAAAAAGTCAAATTCTCAATGGTGAGGAATATCCTCCTTTTTACTATGATGAAAATGGACAAGCCAAGGAAGAATTCAAAGGAATACCCCATGTAATCACCAATGAATTCGTAAATAAATCAGAGAATTTTCCCCCAGAAAAAAAACAAAAGTTATTTGCTATGGGGGTAGAACTAGAACGTGTCAATGTGCAAATTGGTTATGTAATGCTGAATGTTCTTTGCTTAAGAGAACACAATCGCTTGTGCGAACTCTTGGCAAAAAATTATCCAACGTGGGATGATGAACGCCTTTTCCAAACGGCGAGAAATATTGTGATGGTTGAAATGCTGAAGATTGTGCTTGAGGATTATATCAATCACATTACTCCCTATCACTTTCAATTCTTCACTGATCCCCTGGCATTTAGTGATGCAAAATGGTATCGCCCAAATTGGATGGCGGTAGAATTTACCTTAGTCTATCGTTGGCATAGTATGCTGCCCGACACTCTCATCCATGAAGGAAAAAGAATGTCTATGCCAGACTCGATGTGGAACAATGATATGATTATTAAAAAAGGGTTGGGAGGGATATTTGAGGAAACTTGTTCCCAGCCTGCAGCCCAACTGGGTTTATTCAATACGCCTGATTTTCTAATTCCCACCGAGATAGCAAGTATTCTTTTAGGTCGCGGCGCAAAATTAAGAAGCTATAATGATTATCGTGAGATGTGTAAATATCCACGAGTGACTGACTTCAATCAGATTAGTGGCAATGAAAACGTTCAAAAAGAACTGAAAAGATTGTATGGTCATGTAGACAATATTGAGTTCTATGTAGGAGTGTACGCAGAAGATCTGCGACCAAATTCTGCTTTACCGCCTTTAGTGGGACGACTGATCGGAATTGATGCTTTTTCTCAAGCCTTCACCAATCCTCTGTTAGCAGAAAATGTCTTCAATCCAGAAACTTTTTCGCCAGTAGGTTGGGAGGAAATTCAGAATACAAAAACCCTCTCTCAAGTGGTGCATCGCAATATTCCTCAAGGTAAAAACTATCGAGTTTCTTTTTATCGCGAAAATTGGCATCCAGCTTGATTAACTCATGAACTTGGGTATGTTACGAATAATAAAATATCCCCTAATTGTGAAAGACAATTAAAAAAATGCTCATTTGCTCATTCACAGTTTAAGACACTTTTAAAAGCGATACGGTTCAGTTTGCCGTTTCGAGACGCTTCAAAAGCGCGTCTTTACATTGGTTGACAGTAGATAAATTATCTGAACTGAACAGTATCGTTTTAAAAAAGGGATTTAAATACTAATCGAAGCAATCATCCTCGTGTATACCTGATTGGTATTAAACCCTAAAGGAAAAATTAATCTTGAATTAATAATGGGCGAATGAGCGAATTGATAAGATGTTTCTTAATTAATCCAAACATTGAAAATAATGAACCTTTTTACAGAATATCCCGAAAAAGACGAACTTAAATATTACGATCTCTTCCGCGATCTAATCACAAAGCGGATGGAAAATCTCTACGGGGGTGAGAAGGCACAACCAGCAAAGAGAGATACTCACACTAAAACCCACGCTGCAGTTAAAGCAACTCTAGAAATATTTGACTTTGATGAAGCAGCAATTAAGCAGAAATTGAGTCAAAGTACCTCATTAAGTGAAGCTCAACTTTCTACCATTTCTATAAAACAAGGTTTATTAGCAAAACCGAAACAATATCCAGTATGGCTACGATTCGCTAATGGTGCCTTTTCAGTTAAGGATGATTATAAACCAGATACACGCTCTATGGCCATAAAAGTGATGGAGGTAGAAGGAGAACGACTAGCCCAAAGTCACGAGTTAAAAACACAGGATCTGATTGTACACAATGCCAATAACTTTTTTGTCATAACCATCAAATATTACTACAGCTTTTTTTTGGCGGTTTATAAATCGGCGTTTCCTCCATTGTTTGAGAAATCCATACTGTTATGGCTACTGCTGCATCCCAAACAATTCTTACTTCTATTAAACGGTTTTAAACGATAT
Source organism: Iningainema sp. (assembly GCA_964657295.1). Classification (GTDB taxonomy): domain Bacteria; phylum Cyanobacteriota; class Cyanobacteriia; order Cyanobacteriales; family Nostocaceae; genus Rhizonema. The sequence continues at coordinate 4,742 of CAZZVG010000474.1, forward strand.
CCCAAGAGTTTACTTACAGAAAGCTATTGGAGTGGTTCAGCTTTTTCTTTGGGACTCAACTCTAATTTTGACCCAACTCAACCGGGTGTAGTTCCAGTGGAATATCCGGCTGTGATTCAATATGCATTTTCTCCTGTTTCTAGTCAATCACCTCATCAACAGATACCTACGCAGTCCAGATCTAAAAGCGAACTTAAGAGTGCCAAAACCTCAGGTTCAGAAGACAACTACTACCGAGAGGATATCATTAAATCTTTAGCAAAGCCTGATGCTGAATACTGTTGGGACTTTCAAATTCAATTTCAAGCTAGCCCACGGATGCCCATTGATGATGCTACCATTGTTTGGAAGGAAGAGGAATCACCCTTCTTAACAGTTGGTCGTTTAACTGTTAAGCATCAGAAGGTTCAATCACCCCAAGAAGATGACTTTGGGGAAAATCTTCGCTTTTCTGTTTGGAACGGTTTGGCAGTCCATCGCCCAGTCGGTGCGATAAATCGCTTACGCAGTATTGTTTATCCTATCGTTGCTGAGTACCGTCTTCAAAAACGAGGAGTCAATTACCAGGAACCAACGGCTTGAGTTTTTGCCTAGAAAATGATCACTCAGATCACTTAAGGTTTATTATCTCGATCAGTTTCTCGAATCCTAACCTGAACTTCCCCCAATACCTTTTGGTTAAGATGTCTATTCGTTTAGACAGTGTGGTTCATTTATGTGAAAACGGCTGTAAATTATGTATTCATTTTTGAAGGGAATGAGAGTAATATCATGTTCTGTTGAACACTTATAATAAGGCTTGTAGTTG
>CAZZVG010000475.1:0-5545 GCA_964657295.1 Iningainema sp.
TTGCAGTCTGCTAATCGACAACGACCCTTTTCAGAGTTCATCGATCGCGTGGTGGAAACATATGCAGTCTATTTTCAAGACCCGATTCCGCGTGTGGTTTACATACAGTACTTTGTTGCACCAGAGCTATTTGAACTATTTGACGAAACCTTTAACAACCAATTGGTGCAGCAACTTGGTGCTTTTTTGCGGCAATGGAATCCACAGTTGGAGGTCGAAAAAAGTGAACGCCTTGCAGAAACGTTCCATCAGTGTTATAATGCCTTACTACTTAAAGCGTTAACAGGTGAACAGAGCAAAATGCTCTGGCGTTACGAGGAGCTCAAAGCTTTACTAGTAGCATACTTGCTGCCACATTTAGAGCCATCTCTACCCCAACAAGTAATGAAAGTAATGATTTGTCCACACTGTCATTCTTCTCACCTATCTAAGAACGGGCACCGCCACGGCAAGCAACGCTATTTATGCAAAGACTGTGGCAAACAATTTTACAGAACACTGTAGCACACAAGGTTATCTACAAGTAGCGTGATAAACTCAAACTAAATCCAGGTAATATATCTTCACCGGATAATTCTGTAGGCAGGTTTCGCACTTCTACATCTTTCCCTTGACGATAAATTTTCACTTGCTGCTGTTGGGGATTAATCAACCATGCCAATGGCGAACGGCTGTTCGCCCCTGTAGTTCACCCAATTGAGAAGCGCATCTCGAAACATGGATTGAAGCTCTTGTTTGCGCCCGATCACTGCGTCAGTTTGTCCAACTGGTGCTTTGGCTGCTACGTACCAGTACATCTGCCCTTTGCCTATGCTCACAAAGCCAAAAGCTTTACCATTGCCTAAGAATTCCCGGATACAATCATGACTATATCTGTTAGGGAAGTCATGAGTAAGACCGCGCCATGCCGTGAAACCACGATAAAGCGGTTTGCCATCTCCCAATAGTTGCGATCGCACCCGTGAGTTGAGACCATCAGCCCCAATCAAAGCATCACCCTCAACTGTTAAGCCGGAGGTAAAATGAGCGTAAACCTTGTTGCCTACTTGCTCAAACCTCTCAAACGTTTCACCCAAAATAAACGAATCCTGTGGCAAGTTATGCCGTAAGTGATAGTGTAAATCGGCACGATGAATACATATAGCCGGAACCTCAAAGTGGTCAACGGGTAAGGACATCAACTCTTTACCGTAGTAACACAACCGTTTTTTACTGGAAATTTTTCAGCACAACAATACACACAGATTTACTAATTTTGATAAATTGTTGCACAATTTTCGCTTAGATGTTACATTCCTTAACAGCCAATCAGTTAAGGAATGTAACAAATGCAAAATCGTACTCCTGATGTAACCTCTGTTGCTAACGCTTACAATGGGAAAGATCGCAATGCTTTTCTGTTTGGGTTTAATCCCCAAGCTGAACTGTGGAACGGGCGCTTGGCTATGATCGGTTTTCTTGCTTACCTACTTTGGGATTTAGCTGGCTATAGCGTGCTGCGTGACGTGTTCCACCTGATTGCTTAAACTACGCGTCGGCAATTTCTAATCTATAGCAGTCCTAAATCATTTGTGAGAAAGAAAACAGGCTAAAACGCTTATAAATATCTACTTTTTGTCTACTTATTTTCTCACACTTCAATTAGGATTGCTATAATTGTGTTGACAAAAGTTTCAGTTGTGCTGTAGACAATAGGCTATATATTTATATCATTTGGTTACTGTTAAATACTAAATACTCAAAAAAACAACCCTTAGAAAGGGGATAATTTTTATTGAGTTTATTGCAGAATGAGCGCTAATCTGCCCTTTGTGTTTGGCGTTGAGTCGGAAACTTCATTGGAAAATTTAAAGCTAAATTTACTACTATGCATAAAAAATGTACGGCACACTTAGAGAATCCTGATTAAATTGATTAGGAAAATCTGTAACAGTAAATACTATTTCTTAGAAAATAGTCTATACTGATTAATAGATTACACAAAACTAGGTAAAACCCTTGGCTGACATTATTGATACTGCGGTGAATGCAGGTTCTTTCACTACTCTAGTTGCTGCAATCAAAGCTGCCGATTTGGTAGAGACTCTCAAAGGTGCTGGTCCATTTACTGTCTTTGCACCTACTGATGAAGCGTTTGCTAAGCTTCCAGCTGGGACAGTAGACTCACTGCTCAAAGACGTTCCAAAGCTCAAGAAAATCCTGACTTATCATGTTGTTTCAGGTAAAGTCTTATCAAAAGACGTGGTTAAGCTGAAGTCAGCTAAAACAGTAGAAGGATCGGAAGTGAAAATTGATGCTTCTAAAGGTGTCAAGATAAATGACGCTACTGTTTCAACACCAGATGTTGCGGCTGATAACGGTGTTATCCACGTCATTGACACAGTGTTGATTCCTGCCTAAGCAACAGTTTAGATAGAGAACAATATTTGTGGGGCAGCGATTATCTATACTCGCTGCCCCACTGCTGTGTCAAGGTATTTAAAAGTAGTGCAATGCATAAGTTAATTTGACTGACTGGAATTATTGATCGTGATACTTGGCGGGCTTTGGGCGATAAAGAGTAATGAGCGATTGACACACTGCCCTCTAAAGACATGACGAATCCTGATAAAATTCGTCATCTCAATGTTTAAGCTGAATCCGATTCAGATTTGAGCAGCACCTGTTGAGGAAATAGAGGCGCTTGCTTAAAACTCACTAGTTAAAGACATAGTTGGAATTTTTGCTAAAATTCCTTTTTTGAGTGGTTCTGGTCTTTCTGCCCAAGGTAACAATCCTTGTGGATGATTGTAATACTTTTTGGCACAATCTAAGACATTCAAAATTTCTGATGGTGAATCAGGTAACAAATCCCCAAAAAGATACGTGGATTTACCATTTGCAACAAAACAAATAGCACAAGATCGACTACAGACACTCATGCATTGTACAGGCTGAATCACAAATTCTTCATGCAGTTCCCAACAGGCGTGTAGTTCCTGCAATTGCTCGAGTAATTTTTCACCACCACTTGTACCGACTCGCTTCCCATCTTTCCACGCACTTGCGCAAGTGGTGCAGACAAATAAACTATGTTGCGCTTTCATCCGCCATATCCCTCAAAGTTTTAATGAAATTGTTTGCATCAAGTCAGCTTTTAGTGTAGAGCCTTTTCTAGAATAAGCGCAGCTATCTAATTACTCCCGAACTGCTATAGCAATCCTAATTGATTTGTGAAAATTGAAGACACAGATCCCCGACTTCTTTAAGAAGTCGGGGATCTTGTTTTTGACTGCTATAAAGCGTTTCAATAGTCTAATATAGATGCTGTAATACTTTTTTCCGTGTTTTTGTCATCCCACCATTGAAGTGAAGCTATCATCCCGTCTTCTGCTGATGTCAGCTTCGGTTTTCCTCGTCGCAATCAGCTTGAATTTCTTATCTACCTATTTTTTCCAGCAGAAAATAGGTTTGACTCCAGCCCCAACCGCGCAAGTGAAAGCGCTTGTCACACCTCAAGGTTGGCCTCAGCTTGATCCCTTACCTCCAGCCAAAGAGGTATGGGAATGTTCTGTTGTCGTTGTTGGTGGTTCCTTAGGAGGAGTTGCTGCAGCTTCCGAAGCAATGCAATCAGGGGCAAAGACTTGCTTAATCGAATTAACTCCCTGGCTTGGGGGACAAATTAGTTCCCAAGGGGTGTCAGCAGTTGATGAATCCCTGGCGATGCGGGCGAAGGAAAATTATTCAAAAAGTTGGATTGAGTTCAAGCAGTTAATTAAACAGCAACCTGTAGAACTTCCGCCTGCTTCCAAGACTCCGCTTGTGAAAGTTGCTGACATTAATAGCTGCTGGGTGGGAAAGTTATGCTTCCCACCATTAGCTGGAGCCAATGCGGCAGAACAATTACTACAATCGTCATCACAGCTTGCGCCAGGGAGTCGTTGGGGAACTTCCATCGCCTTTAAAGGGGCTGAATTTGACAGTACGGGTCGGAATATTGTAGCAATTTATGCAGTCCGGCGAATCCCGCGTCACCAAAATTATAGACCAAAAGGTAGACTCTCTCAAGAGTTAACCTCTTGGTATTCCTGGTTTGACGATGAAGACTTTGAGAAAGTACCGTTGCGGTTGCAGGCACCAGCAAATAGTCGAGCGATCATCATTGATGCAACTGATACGGGCGAATTGGTAGGATGGGCAGGAATTCCTCAGAGACTGGGATCAGAATCGCGGGCAACGACTGGTGAAATTCATGCTTCCCTCAAAGACAACCCGGAATGTACCCAAGCATTCACCTTTCCTTTTGTACTTGCCCTTCAAGACGATGGCTCTTTAAGTCGCCTTCGCCTGTCTCAGGTTCAGCCGGGAATATCAAAAGAGGAACATCAGCGAGACTACTCTATCAAGGGTTTTCCCATGTTTGCAGGTAGGAGCTTTTTTAATTACCGACGCATTGTCAGTCAGAACCGCAACGATCCCTTCGTCGATACTCCAATGCTTGGAGACATGACGTTAGTTAACTGGAATCGGGGGAACGACTGGAATGTGATGAATCCACCATTGATTCTCACTCAAGAACAGATTACCACTTCTAAACAACGTCAAAACTGGATGGGAGGACTTTCCTTAGAAGCCCTGAAAGAAGCCGAAGATCACGCACTGTTATTTGCTAAATGGTTGATGGAAACTCAAAGTAAACCCGGTTTTCCCCTCGCTTATTTATCAGGAACAGAATCTTTGATGGGTACAGATTCGGGATTGAGTATGATGCCTTATATTCGGGAAGGGAGAAGGATTCTCGGACGTAAAGCTTACAAACAGAATGAATTCATGATGCGAGAAGCAGATCTCAGAACAGATGTATCCGGTGGTCGTGATTTCTCCGCTACAATGGTAGGTATAACTCACTACGACATAGACTTACATGGATGTCGCTATCGTAACTGGGAACCAGCAAACGAAGCCACTAAAGCACCAGCCAGAGAATTTGTTGTTCGACCAACTTTGATTCCCATCGAAAGCATGATTCCCCAGCGAATCGATAACCTCTTAATTGGTGGCAAAGGCATTGCCGTGACTCACATCGTGAACGCTGTCACACGCATTCATAACAGTGAATGGAGTATCGGTGGTGCGGCGGGCGTGACAGCAGCTTGGCTTCTCACTCAACCTAATTTAACTCCAGAACAGATTGTTCCACAACACCGAATGCCGCAATTGCAACAAACTTTTACTCAACTTGGTCTGCGTCTTTCTTGGTAAATTACTTATTGGGAAGACTGTCTAAGTACTACAAAATTTACTAGAAGCGCCTTAATCCTCACCAGCAGATTGCAAGACAATTACATACAACTGACGCAGTAAATCTAATTGAACAATAGCTGCTAAGTTTGTGATTGGAGATGTATCGCTAACTATAATCACAATAAGCCCATAGATTGCAGTGTCTGCACGTCAGATTGGAAATCTTCAAGATCATAGTTGATATGTAAACCGCGTTTAGCCAGTTCATGTTGGAATTCAAGTACTGTCATTCCTGTCCAGGCTCGGACTTTGCCACTGCTAA
>CAZZVG010000476.1:0-5543 GCA_964657295.1 Iningainema sp.
TAAATCCAATCCATCCAGCGCAAGCAAGACAGCTTTTAAACAACCGCAAAGCAGCAATATTTAGAAAGTTTCCGTTCACAATCATCCTGAAAGAACCACGTTCAGATGTACCAGTTGAACCATTAAGAATCAAGATTGATCCGGGTTCTAAAACAACAGGGTTAGCTTTGGTTAACGATACGACAGGTGAGATTGTATTTGCGGCAGAGCTTCAACATAGAGGTTTTGCAATCAAAGCAAGCTTGACTTCAAGAAGGCAGTTAAGAAGTTCTAGAAGGAGTCGTAAAACTCGTTATCGTCAACCGCCTAAAACAGATTGGTTTAGGAAAGGAAATAAACAACCTTGTCCGAAACAACGTAGAGATGGTTGGTTAGCCCCAAGTCTGTTAAGTCGTGTTCACAACATTGAAACTTGGGTTAAGAGACTCCGGAAATATGCTCCAATTACTGCTATCTCCCAAGAACTAGTTAAGTTCGATACCCAAATAATGCAGAACCCAGATATTCAAGGAAAGGAGTACCAACAGGGTACACTCGCAGGTTACGAAACGAGAGAATACTTGTTAGAAAAGTGGGGTAGACAGTGCGCTTACTGCGATCTCAAAGATATTGCTTTACAAGTGGAGCATATTCATCCAAGAGCAAAAGGAGGTTCAAACAGAATTTCAAATCTTACTTTGAGTTGCGAGAAATGCAACATCAAGAAAGGAAGAAAAGATATCAAAGATTACCTAAAAAAAGACCCAGAAAGATTGAATAAAATCCAATCCCAAGCCAAGAAACCGTTAGCTGATACTGCTGCCGTTAATGCCACCAGATTCAAATTACTGGAAACATTAAAAGCGACTGGACTACCAGTAGAAACGGGTTCTGGTGGATTGACTAAATTCAACCGAACTACTCAGAACCTAGAAAAAACCCATTGGATTGATGCAGCTTGTGTTGGGAAATCAACACCCCTAAAATTAAATATTTTAGGAGTTAAAGTTTTGCTAATCAAGGCTACTGGACATGGTTCTAGGCAATCTTGCGGTACGGATAAATTTGGGTTTCCTATCCGTCATAGCTCTAGACAAAAAATCCATTTTGGGTTTCAGACTGGTGATATTGTTAAAGCCATTGTAGATAAAGGTAAGAAGATAGGAACCCACATCGGTAGGATTGCTACTCGGGCTACTGGCAGTTTCAATATTTCAACTGTCAAAGGATTAGTTGAAGGTATTTCCCACAAATACTGTAAGGATATCCATCGTAAAGATGGGTACGGCTACCAATCAAACTAAGAGAAAACCACGCTTGTTAAAACAAGCTGAGTCGCTTTCCTCTCAACCCTAAAGGGATTGAGCTTCCCGCTTACCAAGTGTTTTTTGTGATGAATAAAGATGTCATCGGCTTAACCCCTTTAGCTGTGTCACCAGCCTCATTCAAATATTCGTAAATTCCAAAAGCGTCCTCTGTGGTTCGCAAGAGTGAGTAGTGATTGTAAGGGGTGTTATCCACGACACCACGCGGCCCATGATTGGTAATGACAATTGTGGCAATATGTCCACCGCCAAAGTTAGCATGACTGTTTGGATCGATGCCGCAACATCCTTGATTGCCTGTTTTGTGTAGTGGATTGTTGTCTTCATCCCATGTAATAATGATGGCACTGTTACCTGATGATGCCCAGAAGCTGGAACTTGTGATTTGGTTGACAATCTTACCAATCCAAGTATCACCTGTGCTAATCACCTTTTGCATGTTACTGCACTCTGGTAGACCATGCATCTCGTGACATTGGTTAAGTATGATGTGGCTGTAGTTTGGTACATCACCGCTTTTGAGATCGGTCGTGAGTTGATCCAATCCCACAATCTTCTTTGATAGATTAGGATCGTCCTGCACTTTCTTAAAGTTCATAAAGCCATTATGCTTGGAAGCATAGAGTGCCCTAATTAGACTAGGAGAGACAACGTCTTTAGATCCTGGTTTGGGGATATTCTCAAAGTACCCCTTCCAAGTCATCTTTTTCTCCTCTAATTGGTCAAGTAAACTCCGATTAGAAATTGTATGGTTAGCATAATCAGCGTGCTGGGAGTTGCTACAAAACAACTTGAAATTACCCGAATGGCAATAGTAAGCGTCATCATCATGGATGCCAAAAGTACTGCCACCTAGCATGGCGATATAGTTAGCCTCACTGGGATGCACCTCACCGTAAAAGTTAGTAGCTAAGCCATAGGCTTTGCCTAATTGATTGATAATAGGAGTATTGGAACTGCCAATGATTTGATCGTAGGCTTTGTTTTCCTCAACAATCACAAAAATGTGTTCGTACTTGGGAATTGCTTTGTCTTCTGGTGTCGCATCTGCAATGGGTGGCTGATTGTCTGTCTTAGTGGCATTGCGTTGGTTAAATGAGCAACCAGCCATCATCAAGCTCAAACTGAGAAAACAAAGTGTGAAAAAAGTATTTTGATAAAGTTGGCGCATAGAGCGTAGGGAGTAATTTTTCGTTGAAAAAAGGATGCTCAAGTGCCAATTTCCTCTGCTACACGCTTGAGACGACGCAGTTGAGCTTGCATATCTTCTTTTGTCCAAGCTTGCGCAAAGGTTTTAAAACCCCAACTTACTAGAGGGTTGGGAATCTCGAATTCAAAACGGTTTAGCAAGCACGTTCCTTGATGGACTGGTTGACATTCCCAGCGATCGCGTCCTCTAAAAAAACCTTCAAACTCCCAAACTACTAAACCAGGTTGTCTTTCCACAACTTTGCTATCTAATGTAGGTTTGATGACAGGTATTTGCACAACAAACCGACTTCGACTACCGACATCAGTACTCCAGTCGCCTACAGGTTCGCAACGCAACACCGGGTTGAGCCAGCGATGCATTAAAGCACGATCTGTAATACAACGCTCCACCACTGTAGCTGTGGCATTAATTTGAATTGATTGTTCAAAAGTTTGGAACATTGCACATCTTTTATGCTATTGCTGCACTTAGAATAACCCAAAATGATCAAGAAACGGTAATCGCTCCTGAATGCAACATTTGCTCATTACTGGGTGCTACGTCCTGAGTCGTCTGATGCTTTTGTGCTTTCGCGCTAATTACTGTAAAAAATTCCGCTTAACATCAACCTTTTGTACGACTTTTACTGGTAAATTTATAGGAAAAACAGAGGTGAACTGATTGTTGACCGCCGATCTACTTCATAAGCACTAATAATGTTTTTTTGCAAGAGTAAATAACCTTAATTGGAGAAAACCATGAACATAACTTGGCAAGGAATAACCCAGGTGATAGAAGTTGGTTTGTCCATCGGAGGACAGCGATTATTAGCACAATCGCCAACGTTACCAGTAACTCAACCAGGTGGTGTCGTCGATTACGCGCAAGGAAGCTTGCAACAAGTCATTAATTTTCTGCCCACATTGTTGGGAGCAGTACTGATTTTGTTGGTTGGCTGGGTAATTGCGGCGATCGCAGCTGCTGTGACTCGTTCCCTGCTTAATCGTACAAACCTCGACAACCGAATTGCTTCTGGAGTTACAGGTAGACAACTTCCCCAAATAGAGAAACTTATCTCCAGCTTAGTCTTCTGGGCTATCTTACTAATCACGATAGTTGCCGTTTTAGACACCCTGAATCTGAGAGTTGCTTCTCAGCCGCTCAATAGTTTTCTCAATCAAGTTGGTGATTTCTTACCTAAGTTTGTCGGTGCGGCAATCCTCTTTGGGGCAGCTTGGTTAGTTGCCACATTGGTCAAGCTAATAGCTGTACGTGGATTGAACGCATTGCGAATAGACGAGCGCGTCAATCCACCAGAAGAAACAACCTCCCTAAGCAGTAGTCGCATATCACTAAGTGAGACAATTGGCAATGCCTTATATTGGTTTATCTTTTTACTGTTTCTTGCCCCGATACTAGATACGCTCGGGCTAAGACAGGCACTACAACCAGTACAAGTTCTCATTACACAGATTCTGTCAATTCTGCCAAATATTCTCGGTGCAGTACTCATTGGTGCAATTGGCTGGTTTGTAGCGAATATAGTGCGAAGGATTGTCACTAACTTGTTAATGACGACTGGCGTTGACAATTTAGGGAGTCGGTTTGGGTTACCTCGGAGTTCAACAGGCACGCAATCTCTATCAGGGATTATCGGCACCCTTGTCTATGTCTTGATTTTGATCCCCGTGGCGATCGCCGCGTTGAACACTCTGCAAATCCAGGCAATTTCTGTGCCAGCAATCTCCATGCTGCAGCAGATTCTGAATACGCTGCCAGCAATTTTTACAGCCGCAGCCATTTTAATTATTGCCTATTTCTTTGGACGGTTTGTTGCAGAACTCGTTACCAATATCCTTACCAGTATAGGTTTTGACAACATTTTCTCGATCTTGGGTCTGCCATCACCAACGAGAAGAGTTGTCATTCCAGAACCAACAACTTCCCCAAATCGAATCTCAACTCGTACCCCATCGGAACTAGTCGGCATTATTGTCTTAGTCGGCATTATGCTGTTTGCAACTGTCGCTGCAATCAATATCTTAAATATTCAGGCACTGACAATCCTAGTTACAGGTATAGTCATTATCTTGGGGCGGATTTTGGCAGGTTTGGTGGTGTTTGCTATTGGTTTGTTTTTAGCAAATCTAGCGTTTAATCTCATTACCAGTTCTGGCGATCGCCAAGCACGAGTTTTGGGTCAGATAGCACGGATTGCGATCATTTGTCTAGTATCAGCAATGGCACTGCAACAGATCGGTGTTGCCACAGATATTGTGAATTTAGCCTTTGGACTTTTACTAGGAGCATTCGCGATCGCTGTTGCGCTATCTTTTGGTCTGGGATCTCGCGATATTGCTGCCGAGCAGGTCAGACATTGGTTAAACTCTTTTAAGAGTAGAAATTAAGAAGGGGTAAGAGTTAGGAATTATGGTTTTTATTCCTTACTCATACTCATTCTTGATTTGATTCCCCGTTCTTCACTTTATTTTTCGCTCCTCACTTTTATTTTTTCAAGTAATTCGTCTTTGATCCGGTTAAGAATTGAACTTTCATCAAGGGATGCCAAAATTCTATTAATTATGGCTTTAGGACCATCATCTCCCCATGTTGCCCCATTAGCTAAATAAGCTTTGGCAACTTGACCAATACCGTAAGTAGAAACACCAGCGACACCCGCTTGTGTGAGTGCGACTGACAAATAAGGCCCGAAAGAAGCACCACCAGTCGCTGGTACAGAAATACCGAGTAAAGTTTTCACTGAACTCAAGCCTAAAGAAGCCAGCAGTTCACTGGCACCAATACCGCCCATACTCAGGGCGATTTTTTGTAACAATTTTATCGCTCCCACTTCTGTCATGGGAATGCCGTAAAGCTTTGATAAACCCAGGATGAGAACAATATCAATGATCGCACCAGTGAGAAAATCGATAACCGTTACAGGATTAAGAGCAATCGCCACGGCTTTGATCATCACAGCCCTCCAAATCAACTCATTTGCACTCAGATCCCGAATCATCAGTTTGCGCTGCACCAATTGCTCATTC
>CAZZVG010000477.1:0-5542 GCA_964657295.1 Iningainema sp.
ATTGGAAACCCCAGGAACTCTCAAACGAAATCGAGAATCTTTTCCAAGATGCACGAAGCAAAAATTTTGACTTTGAGCAAGATTCACTGTTGCACGCATCTCTATTGATGCTGTCAGAAAATAAATATATTTTACTCATTAACCTCCCTTCCCTGTGTGCTGATACCTGGACACTCAAAAATATAGTAGCTGAAATCAGCGACTCATACTCTGCTTGCTTGCAAGGTGAGACAGTCTTGAAAGAAGTTGTGCAATACCTGCAATTTTCTGAATGGCAGAATCAATTACTTGAAGACGAAGATGCAGAGGCGGCTAATAAATACTGGCAAGAGCAAAAGCTTTTTTCCCAAGCTACATTAAAACTGCCTTTTGAAAGCCAACCTTCAAAACAATCAGAATTTCAGCCTGACTGTTTCCGATTGGCGATCGCTCCTCAACTGACAGCCAAAATTGAAACTTTAGCCCAAAAATATCATACTTCCACTGCTGTCGTCTTACTAACTTGCTGGCAAACGCTGATTTGGCGACTAACAGGACAGTCAGATCTCGTCATTGGTATGGCTACGGCTCGCAGAGATTATGAAGAACTACATAACTTACTTGGGCTTGTTGCGACTTGGTTGCCAATTAAAAGCCATTTGACACCAGATTTATGCTTTAAAGAACTTTTAGAACTAGCTGAACAAACTATAGAGACTGGTTCAGAATGGCAGGACTATTTCGTTCCGGAACCAATAGAAAATAATGATAGAGTAGATTTTCCTATTGGTTTCGAGTTTGAACAATTACCAGAACAACGCACTGCCGCCAATGTTTCATTTTATGTTGACAAATATTACAGTTGTATTGAACCGTTTAAAGTAAAACTCACTTGTACTCAACGCGATAATTTGCTCACAGCAGAATTTTACTATGATGTCAATTATTTTTCAGATGATACTATTGAGCGTATAGCTGGACAGTTTCAAACTTTATTAACCAGTGCAATTACAAATCCAGAACAGAAAATCATTCAATTAGATATTCTTAGCAAGAGCGATCGCCAACAGTTGCTTGTTGATTTTAACCAAACGCAAATTGATTGTCCACAAGACAAATGTATCCACCAGCGATTTGAAGAACAAGCACAAAAAACACCTAATAACATTGCCGTTATATTTGAAGATCAGCAACTGACGTATGCAGAGCTTAACCGAAAAGCGAATCAACTTGCTCACTATTTGCAAACGCTGGGAGCAAGGCCAGAAGTTTTAGTTGGGCTTTGTGTAGAGCGATCGCCCTTAATGATCATTGGACTTTTGGGCATCCTCAAAGCTGGTGGAGCATACTTACCGCTAGATCCAGCATTACCAAAGGAGAATCTTGCCTTCCGATTACAGGATGCCCAAGTACCACTGCTGTTAACACAACAGCGATTAGTGGATGCTCTGCCAACAGATGCATCGCAGATAGTCTGCTTAGATACAGATTGGAATATTATTGCTCAGCACAGTGATGAAAATCCCAGTAATAAAGTTACAATAGACAATTTGGTCTATGTATTGTTCACATCTGGTTCAACTGGTATACCAAAGGGGGTAGCGATTGAACATCGACAACTGCTGAATTACCTCAACGGAATCATAGATAGGTTGAATTTATCAACAACAACTAACTTCGCTACTTTTTCCACCTTAGCAGCAGATTTCGGTAACACTGTTATATTTTCTTCTATTTGTACTGGAGGGTGTCTGCATGTGTTGTCTGCTGAGTGTGTTACGGACTCAACAGCCCTAGCAAAATACTGCCACAAACATCCCATTGACTGTCTCAAAATTGTACCCTCCCACCTTGCCACTCTCCTCGCATCTGCACCATCCGAGTCCATTTTGCCCCGCCAGCGACTGATTTTTGGTGGTGAAGCAGCAAGTTGGGAACTGATTGAGCAGATTCACGCCTCTGCGCCAAACTGTCTCATCTTCAATCACTACGGTCCCACAGAAGCGACCGTAGGGGTGACAACTTTCGCGGTTAGAGATCAACAAGCTAACTATAGTTCACAGACAGTCCCACTTGGTCGTCCACTTGCTAATACGCAAATTTATTTGCTTGATGAGCAACTGCAACCCGTACCCATTGGCGTGACAGGTGAATTATACATCGGCGGTGCTTCTTTGGCTCGCGGGTATCTCAAACAGTCTGAGCTAACAGCCGAACGGTTCATTCCCAACCCCTTTGCAAACAAAGAACTCATTGCATCTGTGTCAGGATCGCGGTTATATAAAACTGGTGATCAGGCACGCTACTTAAGCGACGGCAATATTGAGTTTCTTGGACGCGTAGATCATCAAGTCAAAGTCAGGGGTTTCCGTATTGAGATAGGAGAAATTGAGAGCATATTATGTCAACACCCGGAAGTACAACAGGCTGTAGTTAAAGCTTGGGAAAAAGAGTTGAGTAACCAGTGCCTGGTAGGTTATATTGTTCCTAAGCACAAACAAACACTAAGTGTTAGTGAACTGCATAGATTCCTAAGACAGAAGCTGCCGGAATACATGGTGCCCTCAACTTTCGTGACGTTGAAGGCTCTACCACTTACGCCTAATGGAAAAGTCAACCGCAACGCACTACCAGAGCCAGATGATCATCGTCCAGAATTAGAAGCAAATTATGAACCACCTCGAACTGAAGTGGAGCAAACCATCGCTAATATCTGGCGGCAGGTGCTTCATCTTGAAAAGGTGGGCATTCATGATAATTTCTTCGACCTTGGTGGTCATTCATTACTTCTTGTACAAATTCATGCCAAATTGCGAGAAGTTTTAAATACAAATATAGCAATAGTTAATTTGTTTGAATATCCAACTATCAACTCCTTGGCGAAATATTTAACACAAGAAAAATCGGAAACACCTTTTTTTGAGGAAAGCAACAAACGAGCTGAAAGCCGGATTGCTTCTAGGCAGTCAAGAGCATAATATAATAGGTAAAATTATCTTAGCAGAAAATATTATTTAGGGTGAATACCTAAATAAATATCAGTGCAAATCATCAAGTCATAAAGAAGGAAATTGTAATGAATAGCCTAGAAATACAAAATAAAATAGGCGATTTAAATATAGCGGTTATCGGTATGTCTGGACGGTTTCCTAAAGCCAGAAATCTTGATGCTTTTTGGCAGAATTTGCGCTCAGGGAGCGAATCAATTTCGGTTTTTTCAAATCAAGAACTGGAGTCTGTAGGGGTAGATCCATCTTTACTGAGTGACCCCAATTATGTTAAAGCAAATGCTGTACTGGAAGATATAGAATTATTCGACGCTTCATTTTTTGATTACTCTCCCAGAACAGCAGAAATTATGGATCCACAACACCGCCTCTTTTTGGAAACTGCCTGGGAGGCTCTTGAAAGTGCTGGCTATGATTCTAAAATTTATGAAGGTCGGATTAGTGTTTACGGTAGTGCCAGTATTAGCAGTTACTTTTTATTCAATCTTTTTTCCAACACCGAACTGGTAAAGTTAGTTGGTCTTGACCAAATTAGGCATAACAATCGTACAGATAACCTGACGACCCGAGTTGCTTATAAGCTAGATCTCAAGGGGTCAGCTATCACAGTTCAAACTGGATGTTCAAGCTCATTAGTTGCTGTTCACTTAGCCTGTCAAAGCTTGATAGATCGTGAGTGTGATATGGCTTTGGCCGGTGGAGTTTCTGTAACAGCATTACAAAATGCTGGCTATTTTTATCAAGAAGGGGGAATTTTGTCTCCTGACGGACACTGTCGTGCCTTTGATGCTCAGGCAAAAGGAACTGTGAGCGGTGATGGTGTGGGTATAGTCGCTTTAAAGCGACTAGCAGACGCTCTAGCTGATGGAGATTGTATTCATGCTGTTATTAAAGGTTCAGCTATTAATAATGATGGTTCTTCAAAAGTTGGTTATACAGCTCCGAGTATCGATGGTCAAGCAAAGGTGATTGCTGAGGCTCTTGCGATCGCAAGGGTTGAACCTGAGACAATCAGCTATATAGAAACTCATGGCACTGGGACTGTTTTAGGAGATCCTATTGAAGTTACAGCGCTTACTAAATCTTTTTGCGCCAAAACTAAAAAGAAGGATTTCTGCGCCATTGGTTCAGTAAAAACCAATATCGGACACCTAGATACTGCGGCTGGTGTTGCTGGTTTAATCAAAACCATTCTCGCACTCAAACACAAACAGATACCACCCAGCTTGCACTTTAAGCAGCCCAATCCCCAGATTGATTTTGCTAACAGCCCCTTTTATGTTAACAGTAAGCTTTCCGAATGGAAGACAAACGGAACACCACGCCGTGCAGGAGTTAGTTCCTTTGGCATTGGCGGTACTAATGCCCATGTGATTCTTGAGGAAACTCCAGACATTGAAGCATCTAGTCCTGGGCGGACATATAAATTGTTGGTACTCTCCGCTAAAACTAGTTCAGCACTAGAGACTGCTACAGCAAATCTGGTCAAGCACTTGCAGCAGCATTCTGAAATCAACTTGGCAGATGTCGCTTATACTCTTAGTGTGGGTCGTCGAGTGTTTGACCATCGCAAGATGGTGGTTTGTCAAGATATTGAAGATACAGTCAAAATTTTAGAAACAAAAGACCCGCAACGAGTTTTTACCCATTCCAGCGAACCTTGTGAGCAAGAAGTTGTGTTTATGTTTCCTGGTCAGGGGTCTCAGTATGTAGAGATGGGTCGAGAATTGTACCAGACTGAGCCAATTTTTCGGAAACAAGTTGATTATTGCTGTGAAATACTAATACCTGTTTTAGGGCTAGACTTACGCACTATTCTGTATCCAAGCGAAGAACAGGCAACAGTGGCAGCACAGCAGCTGACACAAACCCATATTACCCAGCCCGCGCTGTTTGTGATTTCGTATGCTCTAGCACAATTGTGGATGGCGTGGGGAGTGCATCCTTCTGCAATGATTGGTCATAGCATAGGAGAATATGTTGCAGCCTGCTTGGCTGGTGTTTTTTCTCTGGAACACGCCTTGGTCATAGTAAGCAAACGCGGACAAATGATGCAAGAACAGCCCCCTGGTGCAATGCTTGCTGTACCGCTACCGGAGGAGGAAGTCATACCTTTGCTGGGCGAAAAACTCTCTGTAGCAGCGATCAACGCATCAGCACGCTGTGTGGTTTCAGGACCAATACCTGTGATTGATGATTTACAAAACCGTCTGACTGAACAAGGGGTTGACTGTCGTCGTCTGCATACTTCTCATGCCTTTCATTCCCAAATGATGGACCCTATCACCGAGAAATATACACATCAATTACAAAAAGTCAAGTTTAATGTACCTAAAATTCCCTTTTTGTCTAACCTAACTGGTACCTGGATAACAGCAGCTGAGGCGATAGATCCTTGTTACTGGAGTAAGCACTTGCGCTCCCCAGTTCGCTTTGCCGAGGGTCTTGCTGAGTTGTTCAAACAACCAAATCGGATTCTTTTAGAAGTTGGTCCTGGACATATTTTGAGTGCCTTATCGAAGCAACAGGCGCAGGGAAGGATGATACTTTCTTCA
>CAZZVG010000478.1:0-5533 GCA_964657295.1 Iningainema sp.
TCAAAACCTGTAAAGTATTGATTTGTCAAGGTTCTGAGTAGTTTGGCGGGACCCCCGGTATTTTTGCCCGTGCTTTGAGCCGCCAAAAATCTTTCAGTTATATCATTATAGTATGATAGTTTCGTCTTGTCTGGGTTTATCTGATCCATAAGTGATGGTTTTCTTCACTGCACCAGCATCTAGGACGTAGATGCGTACTGAATCCTCAATCGGTTTAATCAAATTCTCGATTTTGATTTTTAGTTTAGCAAACTGCATGGTGTTTAGGAAACATTCAAATATGCTGTATTGTGTCCATTTGCCATAACCAGAAAGCAGATTGTGCAGCTTTTTTCGTCGTTTGTTACCAGTGCGGGTATCGGGGATATCGTAAATGACCAAGTAAAATAATGTACTCATCGTAATATTAGCGGTTTGTACACAACTCCTTCCTGTAGGTGGCGGCTTAATAACCGTGCTTGAAGTTCGATCGCACGTCGATAATGGCAGCGATAGCCGAAGGTTGGATGCTTAAACTCGTCATTCATTTTGCGTTCCCAGCAGTTGAGAAATTTCTTTCGGCCGCTTTCGCAAAGGCGATATGCACCAAGACTTTCGCTAAAATCATCAGACTGTAGTTCTTTGTGACTAATAACGGAAAGAATGAGATTATCGGCAATCAGGGGACGAAATTCCTCCATCAAATCCAAAACCATCGCAGGTTGTCCCCGCGTGGTTTCATGCAAATAACCGATGTAGGGATCTAAACCTGCCATGTGTATTGCTGCTGTAACTTGCACTTGCAAAAGTCCATAAGTAAACCCCAGCAATGCATTCACGGCATCGGTGGGTGGACGCCGATTTCTGCCGTTGAAAGACCACTGTTCGTTCAGCATCGCCGACCAACAAGTAAAATATTCTCGTGCGGCTAAACCTTCGACTCCTCTGACTTCATTCAGCGTTGTTTGTTCTTTGACGAGTTGTTTGCGAGATTTGAGGGGATTATCTTTTTGCCCGTGGCGGTAGAGAACAGCTTGCTGGTTGTGGATTTTACCTGTGACAATAGTTTTAACAAGTTCCAGGCGTCTTTGTTCGTCGTAGTAAACGGAGTATTGTGCCAACCGCAGTTGCCCGTTACGCGAGTAGCCAGGAAGTGCCGAACCCAAGTACTTGCCAAAATGAGATAGATAATGTACTGGCATTCCCAGTTCTAATGCATACGTCAAAGCATCACCAGTTATTTGGGGATTTCCCATTAATACGACTTGTTCGACGGTTTGCGCTGCTACCGAATGCTTTGCCCAAGAACCATCTTCTTGTTTTAATGCCACCTTAAAAGCTTCTGCAGTTTTACTTAAAACGGCATCTGGTTGCGTAACATAAAGTATAGACATTATAATTCCTCACGACGTAATTGTTTAATTTCATTCGGCAAACAAATGTTTTTTAAGCTACAATCGCGACATTTGTTGGGATGCTCGATAGGTAGGGGCATGGCGCAGTTGAGAGTTCTACGTGCAGCAGAAATTGCTTGTTGTGTTGCTTGCCGCAATGCAGGTGTAAAATCAACTCGTTGGCGACGGCGATTGGCATAATAGAAAATTTCGCCATAATTAATGGTCTTCCCCGTGCGCTCTTCGAGGCACAATGCCGCACCGCAAAGTTGAAAGTGATCGCTGAGATGGTTCGCCATTCGACCTTTTTTGAATTCTATAGGGATGAGTTGGTTGTCTTTTTCCTCAACTGCGTCTATAATTCCATGAATGTGCAGGCGATCGCTCCACACCCACTGATGACGATAAATTACCTTATCTCCCTCAATATATTGACCATCCGTATCGACATTACGGTGTAGATGACGACCAATAATCATGTGTTCATTATCAGCATTTTCCCCCAGTTGGTATTCTAGATAGAAGCGGCGAGGACAGTATTCCCAAGCATTTAAGTATGCCAGTGGTAGTGAATGTTCGTGTTGTTCATTCATTAGCTATTTGCAATCTTTCGCTGTTTTGGTTTGAAAGTTTGGCTGAGTGCGCTTGTCATAGCCAGTTGAGTTTGCCCCATCCCCATCGAGGTTTTGCGCCCTACTCCTGAAAAAAAGGCAAAATTGGCGAGGATAGTTGCCATCTTCGCTGCTTCTACTTCGTGGAAGCGATAACGTACCCAACCCTGTGCCCCAATTTCCGCACCTCCTTCCATTTTAAGTGCATGGGTTTTGAGCTCGTATGCCGAAACTAAAGCGTTCCATTCGATTGGTGCAAGCTGGTATTGTTCTGGTGCAAATGCATTCCAGCGTCGGTGCAGCGAGTTAAAGACTAATTCCGGCAGAGGAAACGTCTGAACACCTTGATTCTGCTTAAAGCTGGTGGGGGAAAGAAATTGCAATTCGATGTCGTTCAAAACTTGAGAAGGATGTGACAGCAACCCATAATCTGCGGCACCTGCCAGATGGTGCGTACCTGGCAGAGCATATATGTTGCGTAAAACAAAGGGAAAATTTGCGAGGACGAGCTTTTGGGTTTCCGATTGCTCAAACCCACTCAATAGTGATTCGATGATACTACCATCCAAAATCCCGATGCGAAAGTAAAAAAAGTCTCCAACTTGTGTGCCAGATGGGCGACGATTTCCCAATAAACTCGAAATACTCAAAGGTGAATTCTGACTGGCATGAATAATCGACGCCATCTCAGAATTACCCAACGCAATCCACTTTAACACTAAAGCATGTAGCGCCCGCGATAAAGTTGGTGGTATGTATCCCACATCAGCAGCCGCAAGTTCGACTACGACTGAGTGTAATGTTGGAAGTTTATACGGTTGCAGCAACATTTCCGGCTCCATAGGTTGTCCGTAATGGTAAACGAATCTGTTCGGGTAACTGCGGAAATTTTAATTTGAACTCCTTCCAAGCATCTCCTGTTGCTTCTCTATACTCACCACGCAGTTGTGCCTGACTCACCAAACTGACTGGCGGCATAACAATACGGTTGTATAGTAGTATTTGGCTATCGGTTGGTAAGTCGAGTGGGTTTAATGGGTGCAAGCAGACATATTCCCCTGATTTAACTTGAATGAGCGAATCTGGAATTTTTACTACCTCAACATGAGTTTTGGCAGCCCATTTCCCTAGACGTATCCAACGCGGGAAGTTAACAGCTTCAGGTGCAACAATATATGTGCGATATAAGCTACCAACAGCTAATTCTTTTGCTCGCCCATAGTTAATGGGATAATTTTTATCTGCCCCTTTTTCACCAAACTGTTTGGACTTACCATAGTAGGCTACCTGGGCAGCTTTGAAAGTGTTAATTTGGTAGGACCAAATTATTGGTTGTGCGGGAAATACATAAATTCCCGCTTGATTTAAATGTAGAAGATTTTGTTCGGCTTTGCTGTTCAAATATGTGGGTTGCTGTGCTATTTTTCCTTGAAGGCGGTATGCTTGGGGAATATATTTGATTCCAAATAATGCAAAACTCAGTGCCCAGTTGTGCAAATATTTTTCGGTTTCGTAGAGAATTCCCATCTCCCGCGTGGCAAAAAATACATTGTCATGTAATGTGAGGGTGCAATGGTAAAGTGTCATAAAAAGTGCTGTGTAGGGATTGGAATGAACCGCCAAGACGCCAAGAACGCCAAGAAAAGAAAGAGAGAGAATTTCACCACTAATACGCGGACTGCTATATAAGTTGCGAACACAGCCTTTGTAATAAACTGCAAAGACACAAAGGAACATTTTAGGACTTACGCACACTCTATGTATTCTTGGCGCTCTTGGCGTCTTGGCGGTTCAATAAATTCAGCTTTTGGATTTAGCTGAGCAATTGTTTGGATTGCTATTACCGATTACCCTTTACTAGCTTTTTTCTGCAAGGCACCAAATGATTCTGCATAGGCTTTGGTTTGCCTATAAAGTGCTGTCATATTTTCGAGCGATCGCGTTTCATCCTGATACAAAGTGCTGATTTCATGAACTAAATCATCTAACTGCGAATCGAAAATGAGATGTGTTTTGCGTACAGGTTCGTCATTCAATAAAGTATTTGCTACGGTTTGTGCTTGATGGATTATATCGCTAATTGGAGTATCGATGTCGCCTTGTAATTTTAGGGCATCGTAGAGAGCTTGAGTATAGTGTAAATTGCTGAATATTTCCCCATCACAAAAGGCAATTCCTACGATGTAGTTTCGCATCGTTCCTGTGCGTGATTCCTGTGCGCCGTAACGTTTGGTACGCAATAGGTTTCCTAATACGTAGATGAAACCTTCGTAGGTTGTATCTCGTAAGGTTTCAATAGTTGGAAATGTCACTTCTGGAATAACATGATCTAATTCGTTAATAGAACTCCGCATCTCTCCTTTTTCACTCATTGTTCCACCTTCAAAAGGTGCATTAAAAGTAAAACTGCGATGTGATTGTTCGTAATTGTTTAGAGAAAATGCCGAATCGGAGTAAACCTTGGAACGTTCCGAACCGCTATCACCAATTGCAAATCCATAGATGATACAGTCGGGGCATTTTTTACAGGATTTTTCTCCATTATATTCGCAGAATTTATCTTTGTTTGATTCGTCAGCAGTGGTGAGATTAAGTGCGCGAAGTAATTCACGTCCGGCAAGGCGTTCGGGGGTGGTTTGCTTGCGTTTGAACATTACCAAACGGCTGATTTGTTCTTTTTTCTCTAATCCAGCTTGTGTTCTTGCAGTGTTGAGAATACCATCAGTTTGAAAGACTGGAAATGATTGACTGTGACGCAGCATAATAAAGTGGATATACTTCCCTGTAGCCAAGCGCGGAAATACGGATTGAAATAGTGGCTTTAAGCTTTCTAAAACTGTCATGATTCTTCTCCTAATGATTCGGAATTTGATGAATTTTCTTGTAATGCTAACCAACGATAGGTGAATTCGGCACCAGATTTTATCCGATTGCGATTTTCTTGTAATAAGGCGCGATCGCCTTTATAAAGTTCGAGAAATAACTCTTGAACGCAAATCGTCATAAAAGTGTGAATGGCTGTCAACTCTCTGGCTTTTCTTGTGGCTGGAACTACAGATTTATCCATCATCAATGGACGTTTGTATGTTTCTTGACGTTGAATAGCATCATTAATTTGTCCGGCAGCTTGTAAAATCAAATCCTCCCTATCAATTTGTTGTGGCACGCTAAGAATGACTTCCAAAGCCTTGGATAAGGGCAGCAATATTGTGTGACTTGATTCACCTAAGTTAGCTTGGTAGAATGTCCGGTATTGTCTAACTAACTTTTCCATAAGTTTCATCAAATAACTTCCTCCTATTTTCACTGATTCATCTTCTGTTTCTACCCAGTTTTGGGCATATTGCCAGTAACGTTGAACTTCTTCATAAGTGGGATGTCTTTTTTCGGAGCGTAATCTTTCTTCAGCTAAAGCAAAAATATTCAGGACATTAGTGCTGACTTCCCTCACAGTTTTAATCAAATCTCGCCACTTGGCATCAGGCGGTGAACTGCGGGTATCTAAATGTAAGCTGTAGGCAATCAAAAGCCTTTGTATTACAGTTGAGA
>CAZZVG010000479.1:0-5510 GCA_964657295.1 Iningainema sp.
GGTTGACCTGCTTTATCCACTTGTGGGTAACTTTGGGTAAACTTTACCGAGCGGTTAGGGATTGCGATCAATCCATCCATGCTTTTAAAGTCTGCTCAGCCAGTGGGAGTATAGCTTGCTGAGGACTCTGGCTTCAACTAGAGTAGGGGCGATCGCCCCTACGAATGTGCTCTATTTACCTTTGGAATTAATACTTTTTTGTCGCGGATCATCACAAGGAGGGTAAAAACCACCAGCTACCCAAAATTGCCGAGATTTTTGTATGAAACGGTCGGGACGACGTTCATCATTTAAATCAAGCCTGTTGCACGTTCCTCGACCTTTTGGTGTGATGCCGATGATTTTTGTAGCGTCTGCTGACCAAATAAAGTGTTCAGCCCACTGTTCCTGACGAGGGTTAAATAAGGGGACTTCTTGCTCCGTTTCTGGATCGATTCCCACTGTAAAATTGTAGTGCCGTTCATTGCATCGACGACAAGATAACGCCAAATTATCAGTATCGTCTGAGCCTCCTTTTGACTGTGGTTGAATGTGGTCAATTGTCAGAGGAGATGTGCTGAGAAATTCAGGATAATGGCAGTATTCACATTGAAAACTAGCACGTTTTCGGACAAGATCTTGAAGATTATTAGGAATTGTCACGATTGAGATGCAGTAATGGCATTTATGTAGCTAAATATCGTGTCTAATTCTCCAATAGCCTCTAATTCAGCCGTTTCTTCAGGTGTCAAAGTATCAGCTTTTTTTTTATCCAAAAGTTCTTGCATTCGCAAACCTAGTTCTTCAGTAAATTTGAACAGATTAAGATTATGCACTTTTTCAACTCGAATACCACTCATTAGCCAAGAGGATGGTTTAATTACCAATGGATTCATAGGTTTATTAGTGTTAACTGTATAGCTATTATAGTTGTTCGCTTCCAGCATCTCCCAAAACTTAAGGGCAGCCGGTTTGCTCCAGAGTTTGAAACACAACCTGCCCCCTGCATTGCATAACCTGAGTTAAGATGACTTGCGGTTTTTGTAGCTCACCCGTTCCGTCCCGAAATCTGAGAATTTCGTCAGATGCTCCTTTGGCCGAAAATCCTGGTGCAGCCAGTCGTTCCCGCAAGATTATGCGATCAATCTGCTGTCTTGGATGCTGCTGAATTGCCGTAATTAACATTTGTGCCGCATTGTAAGTAGTATAAGCGTACCAGGAAGGTTGTCGATAAGGTGGGGGGGCTGAACTAGACTGCCAGAATTTCACCAACTGAGAATTCTTTGCCTGGTTGGGATCCCAAGGTGAAGCGATGATTGTGTGATTGACCACACGATCATTGAGTAACTGGGCTTCTCCCCCCATTGCATCGCCCATAATCACCCAGGTTTTGCCAGCCGATTGCACAATGTCGATCGCATCGCTAAAGGCATTTGACTGACTTTCTGCCACGTCGGGCACCACTACAAAAGCTTCTGCACCCTGGCGCTTAGCATATTGAGTGGCTTCAGCCAATTTAAATTCTGGACGTTGGCAGGAGGCACCGGTACAGGATAAATAAAACTGTCCAGTTTCATCATTCACGATGCTGCCTTGCAAGGCTTGAAACGTTTCCTTAAAGGCACCCGCTAGCGATCGACTATAGGATTTATCTGGATTGTAAAACACTGCAACTTTTCGCGCCTTGGTGCGATTGAGTAGAAAAGAAGCCATAAACGTGGCGGTGGCGCGATCGCTAGAAACCGTGCGAAAGAAAATATTGTGCTTTTTTAGCGTATAGCTTGCTAACTCCTCAGAGGTGCTACTGGGTGAAATCAGCACTATGCCAGCGCTATCATAAACTTCCAACGCCGACCGCGTGGCATCGCTAACATGATGACCAATCACTGCAAGAATCTCTTTGCGGCGCACCAACTCTTTCGCCAGTTGATGAGCCGTTCGAGAATCATTTTGATCATCGACTAAAACCACCTGCAATCCAAGTCCAGCCTGAATCGCCTCGTCTTGTGCTTGGGCAATGCCCCGCAAAATATTAAAGCCTCGGGCAACGGCAGTACTACCGCCCCCTAAAGGAGCGACGACGGCGATCGCTTCTTTGCGCTGCTGAAGTTTTGGTTCCGTCTGAATTTTCAAATTATTCAAATAAATCAGCGTTTCTGGATCTTTAGTTTGTTCCCAAACGAGTTGCAAAGATTGTCTTGCTTGTGGCCATTCCTGCTTGCTAATATGTTGAATTCCTTCCTTTTTAACTTCTGACGCTTTTTCAGCAACACGCTTGCCTACAAAGCTTTCCAGGTCAGACTCTTGAAGTAAAGATTCCTCACCGCAACTGATGTGATCATGCAAGGTTTGATCGCAGGTAGCTTTGGGAAATAGACGATCAACTTCCATTTCCCAATTGATCTGGCGCATCAGTGGAATCATCGCCGTGCCCCCGCACAGCACGCCAATGCCGAACCCTAGCCCAATTTGTTGCCACCGTTGACGAACTTGTTTCTCTTCAATTCTTTGCAATCGTTGCTGAATAGTTTGCACGTTGGCTGGGCGATTGTGAATCTCCTCCGCAGCCATGTCGCGTAATAGTTTGTGCAAATCTGGCGAGATCGGATGTTTAGAGACAAAAGGTTCGCTGGACTTAGATCCCCTCAGCAGATACATAAAAGTTCTTCCCAAGGCGTAAAAATCGGATTGCAGCACTGCATTACCGTCACGCTGTTCAGGTGCGGTGTAACCCTCAGAACTAACCTTTGTGCTTGTTTCTGCTGACTCAATCTGCTTGGTGCCACCAAATTCTACCCTCGAATTAGACGGAGGTTTGTCCGGGGAACGAGTCATTGTGCCTGGTTCCGTTGGCTTGATCTGTTTTATGGCACCAAAATCGATCAACACCAATTTTCCATCTAGCCAGTTCTTATCTGGCTTTCGCATGATATTAGAGGGCTTAATATCTCGATGAACAATGCCCTGCTGATGAATATAATCCAGCGTATTCAGTAATTGCTTGAGCCAATTGATCGCCTCCTCTTGTGTGATCGCACCTTCACGTTTAATCCATTCATCGAGGTTTTCTCCTGGGATGAAATCCATCACTAGGCAGGGAATCTCTTTGCCATTAGCTAGCAAAATAGAAAATGTATCATGCCCACGGGGAATGCCTTCATCAACAGATTCCATTAACAGTTGTTGTTCTCGTTGGAAAAGCTCTTGTATTTTGTTATCTGTGCTAATTAACGTTTTAAGTACAAACGGCAGTTTAGTGTTTAGGCGGCGAATAAAGAAGATTTCTGTGGGATTTTTTTCTCGTTCGCGAAGGGGATAAATGATGCGATAGCGATCATGAATTAGTAAAGGTGTTTTGCAAGTTCGGCACACTTCTGCTGTTTCTATATTATTTCGGTCTTCGCAATCAGGATTGGGACAATACGACATTTCAGTTAGAGATGATTTGACATTTACTGACCTACATACTTCTGAGCAATCAAAACTAATACCAAATCTATGTGAAACTGCATAGAATAATTTCTTGTCTAGCAGGAGTTTTAAGTGTCCTATTCTGTGCATCTTCATAAAAAATTGGTATAAGGTAAATGTTGATTTACATATTTCTGAACAATTGGCGCTAAGGCAAATAGTGTCGTTTCTGCAGAAAGAATTTCTAACAAGCACCGTCGTTCCAGGGAGATCAGAATTTCTATCAACTGCGATTGACTCATTTCAGCCGATACCCGCTGGTGCAGTGATTCCCTTGATGTTGGTTGCCCGATTTGTGCCAGAATCTGCAGAATGTTTAATTCAGTTGTAGGTAGGCATCGAATTCGCTCAGCCAACACATTATCGAGTTTATGCACCACAATGGTGTTCATTTCTAAAAATTCTGCTGCTGATCCCTGGCAAACATCTTGAATTAGACTGGCAATCATATTCAATGCCAATGGATTCCCACGATAGAGTTGAATCAGGGTTTCCCATGCAGTGGGTTCTTCTCGCAGTCCACGATGTTGGAGTAGTGGGAACGCATCTTGTTGCTCCATTCCGGCCAGTTTATAGGATTGGATTGACGGGTTCATTCCTTCTAGTAAGGCTAATTCTGATGGCTTCTCGCAACTAATGACAATGACGCAGCTCTTGTGGCTAGCGATTCCTATTTTTTGGAGGAGATAACTGAATCCGTCAAATTCAGATCTTACGGTTCCGGCGGATGCGCCACCCAGCAGGGCTTCCCAATTATCTAAAATGAGTAGTACAGAATGACGCTGCAATACGGTAAGAATCGGTGTTTCAGGATCTTCATTGCATTGTTCCGCTAAACTGCGAGTCAGGGTTTCTAGGGACGGATTGTACTGGAGAGATCGCCAGAAAATCGCCTCAAATTGTCTTTCCGCCGCGCCTGAGCGAATAAATGATTCTTCGATCCACTCCACCACGAGCGATGTTTTCCCGATGCCATTAAAGCCCCAGATCACAATTACACGACATTTACGGCGGATCAAGTCTGTTAAGTGTGCCAACGCATCGGTGCGCCCAAAAAATAGCGGCACATCAGGCATGGTGTCCAGGCAAAGCAGGAGTTCGTCAACTACGTCATTTGACTCAGCGATCGCTTCCCAATCGGTGATGCTCACGGCTTGGCAGATGGCGATGAAGGTGCCTTGCTCGATCGCCTCTCGTCGCCAGAAGCGTTTGAGCGTCGCTCGCGAAGTTGGCACCATGCTATACCAAATTGCGGACTGTTTATCCCAGCCTCTTCGTCGTCTAACCTGATCGACCTGAATCAGCCCTTGCTTGGAAGCTCGAATTGTCACCATTGCCGAAGGCTTTCGAGAATAAATTAAACGTAAATACTCTCCAACATTATAACACAGAATTTGGCGTAGATATATATTTACACCAATTTGATGGGTTGTGGTTCAGCATCCTCGTCCAAAGGTGAGCCAGTAGTGAGCCGCCATGCGCTGAATCATTTGGGATAGTTAGAGCCATAGGCATTGAGTCCCACCAATCGCTAAACCGGAAGAGGGTTTATGTTTAATCTCTTGAGCCAAGCCATATCTGCACCCTGGAGCATCATTCATCAAGCAATTGCAATCTATCGTGCCAATTTTCCGCTCTTCTTGAAGATGGCTTTGTATTGTAACGCCTGGTTTTTAGCCGCCTCTTTACCGTGGCTCTTTGTGCTATTGGCTTTGTCTGTTGCTTCGTATGTTTTTTTTGCATCTCCCTCAGTATTCTCGCATCTGCCTTCAGAAATACTGCGTCCTGTTCTCATTGCTACTGTAGTCATACTCATGATCAGTTTATGTCTGAGTCCCTTTACTTCAGCAAAAGGGTTGCTGCGACAGACGTTGATTAGTCAGGTTGCCTACCAAATCTTGATAGGACAGCCGGAAACTATTCGGGCTAATCTGCGCCACCTCCGATCTCGGTTTTGGCAATTCTGGCTAGCGGAGGTTTATATCAATGGTGTGCTTACGGCTATAGGGCATCTGACATCCAGATTGGGTGAAAAGCTGGTTTTGGGCGAATGGCTGGTT
>CAZZVG010000480.1:0-5507 GCA_964657295.1 Iningainema sp.
TCATCCAATACCTGGGCACTCATTTTCATGGCTGGCAACGGCAACTCCACCACCGCTCGGTACAAGAAGAAATCGAAAAAGCCATCTCAAATATACTCGGTCATCATGTGACACTACATGGGGCGGGACGAACAGATGCAGGAGTTCACGCTGCCGCTCAAGTCGCTCATTTTGAAGCGAAAGACACAACAATTCCCGCTCACAAGTGGTCAAAAATTCTCAATAGCTATCTACCTAAAGATATCTTGATTCAGGCTTCAGCAAGTGTCAGCAACAATTGGCACGCTCGTTTTAGCGCGGTGTATCGACGGTATCGCTACACCCTCTATACAGAAGCACAACCAAACTTGTTCATCAAACCCTTCTGTTGGCATTACTATCACGCACCCCTAGATGAATCCTTAATCCAGGCATCTCTAAAACCTCTGATAGGACAACATCATCTCGCAGCTTTTCATCGTGCTAACTCCGGACGCCAGCACTCTTGGGTTGAGGTGCAAGCAGCAGAGTGTTATCGTACTGGACCATTTATCCAGATCGAAATTCAAGCCAACGGATTTTTGTATGGTATGGTGCGGTTGTTGGTAGGGATGCTCGTGAAAGTGGGTTCAGGTCAGCTTTCTCTCTCTAGCTTCGTTGACATCTGGAAAAATCAACGTCGGGAAGAAGTGAAATATGCTGCACCAGCCCAAGGTTTATGCTTATTGCGCGTCGGCTACCCGGATTTTCCCTTTCCTCCAGAAGTTTGGTATGACACCCAGCCCAAATTTATCTTTAGTCATTAGTCATTGGTCATTGGTCATTTGTAAATAGTTAGTGGTCACTCATAAAAAAACTACAACAAACAAAGGACAATTGACAAACGACAAAGGACAACTAAAAAATGACTTCCAACACAACATTCATTCCTCCTCTTAAAACCCTTGAGCATGATTGGTACGTTGTAGACGCCGCCGATCAACGCCTTGGTCGCTTAGCCAGCGAAATCGCCATGATCCTGCGAGGCAAAAATAAACCAGAATACACACCTCATCTCGATACAGGTGACTTCGTTATCGTCGTGAATGCCGAAAAACTGACAGTCACAGGTAAAAAGCGCACTCAAAAAATTTACCATCGTCACTCGGGTCGTCCTGGTGGTATGAAGACAGAAACATTCGCTAAGCTGCAAGCACGTTTACCAGAAAGGATTTTGGAACGTGCGGTTAAAGGGATGCTGCCTAAAAACACCTTGGGAAGGCATTTATTTACAAAATTGAAAGTATACGCAGGTCCCACTCATCCTCATGCAGCACAACAGCCCAAAGAGTTAAAAATTCAGACAATTCCAGGAGAGCAAAATTAATGCAAGCAGTAGAGACGGATAGCGGACGTGCTGTGTACTGGGGTACCGGTCGTCGTAAGACCTCAGTAGCCCGAGTACGTTTAGTTCCAGGTAGCGGACAGTTGACTGTCAATGGCAAACCTGGAGATCTTTATTTCCAATTCAATGCCAACTACCTTGGAGTCATCAAAGCACCCTTAGAAACTCTGGGTTTGGAAAACGAATATGATATTTTGGTGAAAGCTGAAGGTGGCGGCTTGACCGGACAAGCTGATTCGGTTCGTTTGGGAGTAGCACGTGCCTTGTGTCAACTTGACCCCGAAAACCGACCTCCATTGAAAACTGAGGGTTACCTCACCCGCGATCCACGGGCAAAAGAACGCAAAAAATATGGTTTGCACAAAGCCCGCAAAGCACCTCAGTACTCAAAGCGTTAATAGAAGTAGTCAGGAGACTATCTGTGAGGTGGTTAATTGTTAATTGTTAATTGCATTTAACCATCAACCACCAACACTATTGTTAAGTAATTATCCGAACTTGATATAATTGTTTACAGGACTCCTGACTCATGCTTGTCAAGATATAATAGATATAGATCCACACAAAGAACAATGGCTAAATCTGATATTCATCCTCAGTGGTATCCAGAAGCGAAGGTTTACTGTAACGGTCAATTAGTGATGACCGTAGGCTCTACTAAACCAGAGTTACACGTAGATGTATGGTCTGGAAACCACCCCTTCTATACTGGGACTCAAAAGATTATTGACAGTGAAGGTCGCGTTGAGCGTTTCCTCCGCAAGTACGGCATGAAGGAAGGTCAACCCTCCAGCACCAAAAAGAAAAAGTAGCGGGTTGGCTATAGCTGTTAACGACGACCCTGCATCCGGCTGGGTCGATTGTTGTATCTAATGCTGGAGCCAATTTGCTATTTTTTATGGAGCGATCGCACCGATTATGGCTGAAACATATTTGTTGGAGAAACTAAAATCCGTTGAACAAACTTTTAATGAATTGACACGTCGCCTTGCCGACCCTGATACTGCTAAAAACCCAGATGAGTATCAAAAAGTGGCAAAGTCTCGTTCTTCATTGGAAGAGGTTGTAGATACTTATGAAAACTGGAAATCTTCCACTGAAGAATTAGTCGGCGCTCGTCAGGTTTTAAAAGAATCTCAGAGCGATCCAGAGTTGTACGAGATGGCAGCACTGGAAGTTAATGAACTTAACCAGAAAATAGAATATTTAGAAACTCGTCTGAAAATACTCCTGCTACCCCGCGATCCTAATGATGAGAAAAACATCATGCTGGAAATTCGTGCGGGTACTGGCGGTGATGAAGCAAGTATCTGGGCAGGTGATTTAGTACGAATGTACTCTAGATATGCCGACACCCAAGGATGGAAAGTCAAGCTAATCAGCGAGTCCTTAGCGGAAATGGGTGGCTTCAAAGAGGCTATTTTAGAAATTCAAGGTGAGAGCGTATACAGCCAGCTAAAATTTGAAGCAGGAGTGCATCGCGTTCAGCGTGTACCAGTGACAGAGGCAGGAGGACGAGTTCATACATCCACAGCAACTGTGGCGATTATGCCAGAAGTTGATGATGTAGAAATCCACATAGATCCTAAGGATATTGAAATGTCTACAGCTCGTTCCGGCGGTGCTGGTGGACAAAACGTCAACAAAGTGGAAACCGCAGCTGACTTGTTCCACAAACCGACGGGAATCAGGATTTTCTGTACCGAAGAGCGCAGCCAGTTGCAAAACAAAGAACGGGCAATGCAGATCCTGCGGGCGAAGTTGTATGAGATGAAGTTACGCGAACAACAGGAAGCTGTCACTTCTATGCGGCGAAGTCAAGTAGGTACAGGATCTCGTTCGGAAAAAATTCGTACTTTTAACTATAAAGATAACCGCGTTACCGACCACCGTCTCGGTGAAAACTTTTCGCTTAACCCAGTTTTAGAAGGCGATTTAGAGTCTATCATTCAGTCTTGCATCTCTCAAGATCAGCAAGAACGTCTAGCAGAACTCGCTGCTGGTGTTACCAGTTCATAATAGCTTCGGTTGGTGGGACTTTTTGACCATTAACGACTAACTATTAAATATTTGAAAGATAAACCGTTTGTCGTGCTGTTGCTTTTAACTCCGACAAGCGGTTTTCTTTTGCGCTAAGCGCGTACCCCTTCGGGGATGCCGCCTGCTCGCCAGCGCACGGACAGATTCTTCCCTTGGGAAACACTTGGACGTACTGTCCTCAACTACGAGCCTTATTATAAGTGTTCAACAGAATATGATATTATCGGTAGCTTTAGTGCTGAGTCAGCCAAAATTAATATTCCAAAGCCTTTTTCTTGACATATCATTTGGGAAAAATGTATAATACTTCTTTACTCCCTTCAAACACTTTCTTCACCAAGAGGTCAGGAACTCCTCATAGCGTACTAACGTCCTGACACTGTTTCTTGAATTAAACCTGTATCTAACAATATCCCCCGATCGGGTGACCCACTTGGATGAAGTCTGATGACGATTGTTCATCGTAATCTATATATTAACCAACGAAAAGCAACAAAGTTCACTCCCGGACAAGGCTATGAGCAAGAAAGAAAAAGCAGATCTTAAACTAGCATATCAAACAGCTGCAGAAATCGCCCATATAATAGCTGTTGGTTTAAGTAAAATAGAGCAAAACCAAACCAGAAAACTCATCCAGCAACAACAGCAGCCGGGATGAGAACGCTAACCGTTGACGGTTGACTGTAAACTGATATTGTGCGTCTTCTAAAAATTATGTTAAAAATAACCGTTAACCGTCAACGAATTTTGCGTTTCTTGAATCTGAATTAACGTAGGCTTACGATGGGCAGTGCTAAAGCGCAGATTCAAGGGATGTTGAAGATTCTACGGGGCACTGCTCACCAAATCCTCAAGTGGCAAGAAATTCTCTTATTAGTTAAATGTGACAAATCCAAACCCCCATGTAGGGTTGAACGGCTTTACGCTACGGGAACGCCCTGACGATTGATTCATGTGTTGCAAATTGGTATTACATAGCATTTGCAGATTTTTTCGTAACTATGATGACTGACAACGATCGCTGCTGGAAAGATGGCGATCGCTGAACATATAAATTTCATCCTAATTGCACAGGTGAGCGATGGCTTTTTGATGACAGGAGATCGCTGCTAAAAAGTGTTGTCTATGAATATACACTAATCAGCCCATCCGCAATATGAATCTTATCAGAGCCATTCCAGAGCAAGGTCAAATTGTCAATGTCCGATCGCGGCGTTTTGTCGTCATGGATATGGTATTACGTGTTCATCCGCCATGAAATTGCCCGTGACTAGGTAGGACGCACGACGCGAATCAGTTTACCTTTCAAATATTCTTCTGCTGTAATTGCATTGTGAATTCGGTTAGCCAAAGCTTCCCAATCACGGTCGTTTGTACAGGCGATAATTCCAGCATGATCTGGCTGTATGCGGTGCAACCGAAAAAAATCTTTACGGTTCTCGGTAATGACAGCACGTTCCTCACTAGTTGCGAAAGTGAAAACATCAGCGTCAGGAATACGCTGGTTTGCTTTGCGAGCTTCTTGAACAGTCAAAACATCATGCCCCAAAGTACGCAAGAATTCTACAACTGGTAATGGGTATTGTTCATCAGCATAAAGACGCGCCATGCGCTACAGAACCTCATGCATCATTTCATCATTTTCTCGGATATCTGTCTCAATTTCATCTGGGAAAGCTTCGGCATATACCCAAGCATTTGCAATATCAGTAGCAGAAAGCGATAGATAGCTTGTAAGTAAGTCAGCTTCACTGTATCCAATGCTGCGAGCTTCTACAAGTCCCCAAACAGTGATGCGAGTTCCCGCAATACATGCTCTGCCACCACAAACACCAGGTATTTTTTCAATACCGCGCCCTAGAGTAATTTTGCCTTTGGATAAAAGTTGAACGACTTGAGATTTTTCTTCGTCAGAGAGTGCCAGCAGTTGAGGCTCTAATTC
Organism: Iningainema sp.; assembly: GCA_964657295.1. Lineage (GTDB taxonomy): Bacteria > Cyanobacteriota > Cyanobacteriia > Cyanobacteriales > Nostocaceae > Rhizonema. The sequence continues at coordinate 5,346 of CAZZVG010000480.1, forward strand.
TTTCAGTGTCATGTCAAGCCAAGAATCGAACTACTTGCTATTATATCCTTGTCTGTCAGGCTTTGTCCATCTGCGATCGCCTCTCGGATTTCAGGAGGGATGGTAATCTGACCGAACAAGGCAAAAGTTAAAAGTTAAAAGGCAAAAGAAAGAAAAGGAAAA
>CAZZVG010000481.1:0-5506 GCA_964657295.1 Iningainema sp.
TGAGTCACAATCCCCTGTTTCAAGTGATGTTCAGCTTCCATGATTCCCCCATGCCAGACTTGAGTCTCCCAGGCTTGGACATCAGCTTGCATGAACCTATCAGCAATAAATCTTCAAAGTTTGATCTGGATTTCCTGGTCATACCGCGTTTTGAACAACGTGTGCAGAATGGTTCTAAAACAGGAGCTCAGGGAATCACCCTAGTCTTAGAATACAACAGCGATCTCTTCGATGCTGCCACAATCCAACAAATACTGGAACAGTATCAAAATTTACTCAAAACAATAGTTGCCAATCCAGAGCAGCATGTTGGGGAATTACCTCTGTTAACTGAGTCACAACAGAAGTTACTGGTGGAATGGAATCACACTCACAGAGATTACCCTGAGAAGAAGTGTATCCATGAGTTATTTGCCAAACAGGTGGAGTTAACGCCTAATGCTGTAGCTGTAGAGCAGGATGGTCAAAAATTAACCTACCGTGAATTGAGCGATCGCGCCAACAAAGTAGCACATTATTTACAAAGTTTGGGAGTCAAACCAGAAACCCTAGTTGGCATCTGCGTTGAGCGTTCCTTAGAAATGATTGTCGGCTTACTCGGCATTCTCAAAGCGGGTGGTGCTTATGTTCCGCTTGACCCCACTTATCCCAAAGAGCGACTGGCTGACATTTTAGAAGATACGCAATTAAACATCCTGCTGACTCAAGAAAGATTCCAGTCCCAAATACCAGATTATACCGGAAAAACAATCTGTTTAGATACAGGCTGGAAAGTCATTGCTCAAAACAGTACAGCCAATCCTATTAGTGACGTTCAACTATCCAACCTCGCCTACATTATTTACACCTCAGGTTCCACGGGCAAACCCAAGGGGGTGATGATTGAACATCAGTCACTCATGAATTTTGTCATAACTGCTACCAAAGAATATGGAATTGATGCAGGCGACCATATTCTACAATTTGCCTCTATCTGCTTTGATACATCTATTGAAGAAATCTTTCCGAGTCTATTAGTCGGTGCAACGTTGGTGCTGCGAACCGAACAGATTTTGCACTCCAGCGATGAATTTTGGCGATGTTGCCGAGAATGGCAGTTAACTGTTTTGGATCTGCCTACAGCCTATTGGCATCAGTTGGCGGCAGAACTTACTCCGCAAGACAGACGTATTCCTGCCAGTCTGAAACATGTAATTATTGGCGGGGAACAAGCTCAACTCGAAAAAGTAAAGCATTGGCATAGTAGTGTTGCTCATCTCCCCCATCCACCCCAACTATATAATAGCTACGGACCAACAGAAGCAACGGTCATCGCCACCCTACACCGCCTCAATTCCTCAGCAGCTACCGACCTTTCGATTGGACGACCGATCAGCAATGCTCAGGCTTATATTTTAGATCAATATCTACAACCTCTGCCTATAGGAGTTCCTGGAGAACTGCACATTGGCGGAGCCGGATTAGCAAGAGGGTATTGGCAACGTCCTGAACTCACCGCAGAGAAATTTATTCAGAATCCGATTGCTGATGCCACCTGTGATCGACTCTACAAAACAGGGGATTTAGCCAGATTTCGAGCAGATGGGACTCTAGAATATCTCGGTCGAGTTGACGATCAGGTGAAGATCCGGGGTTTCCGTATCGAGTTGGGAGAAATTGAGACAGTGCTACGTCAACATCCACAGGTGTTCTGTGCTGTCGTCATTGCCCGTGAAGACATCCCTGGACAAAAGCGCTTAGTGGCTTACATTGTACCGCACCAACCGCAATCAACCACTGATGATTTGCGCCATTTTCTCAAGCACAAGCTGCCTAATTATATGATGCCCTCGGCGTTCGTGCTGCTAGAAATGCTACCCATGACACCCAACCAGAAGGTAGACTACCGCGCCCTACCAGCCCCCGACTTTTCTCGTAGTGTCGAAGCTAAATTTGTTGCCCCCCGCACACCAACAGAAGAGAAATTAGCCGCAATTTGGTCAGAAATCTTAAAACTAGAAAAAGTTGGCATCCACGATAACTTTTTTGAACTGGGCGGAGACTCTATCCTCAGTATTCAAATAATTTCCCGTGCCAATCAAGCGGGTATCCAAATTGCTCCTAAACAGCTATTTAAGAACCAAACCGTTGCTGAGTTAGCTGCTGTGGCAGGCATCACTCGCTCTATCAAAGCAGAACTTGGGATAGTGACAGGCTCGGTAGAGTTGACACCAATCCAGCAGTGGTTTTTTGAGCAGAAATTGTCCGAACCTGATTACTTTAACCAGTCAGTACTATTGGAAGTGCCGCCATTGACACATGAGCAATTGCAGCAAATTGTGCAACAATTATTATTGCATCATGATGCACTGCGTCTACAGTTTGTGCAGTCAGGGGAAAACTGGCAGCAACTTAACGCTGCCGTTCAGGAAACTGTGCCATTGAGCATCATCGATTTGTCACACTTGTCGCCAGAAGAACAACAAACAGCGATGAGAGTGGCGGATGCTCAACTCCAGGCAAGTCTGAACCTATCCACAGGGCAGATCGTGCGAGTGGCATTGTTTCATTTGGGCTGGAATCAACCAAATCGTTTACTGTTTATTATCCATCATTTAGCAGTAGATGGCATCTCTTGGCGGATTTTGCTCGAAGACTTAGCTACTGGCTACCAACAAATTAGCCGTGGCGAAACGATTAAACTACCACCCAAGACAACTTCTTTGCAATATTGGAGCGATCGCCTGATAGAATATGGACAATCAGAAGCTAGCGCAACAGAGTTGGATCATTGGCTAAGTCAGTCTAATTTAAAAGTGACGGCATTGCCAATAGACTACCCATCAGGTAAAGAAGATAACACTGTCGCCTCAACCGCTTCTGTGTCACTTTCTTTGAGTGAAGAACAAACCCGTGGCTTATTGCAGGATGTACCCTCTGCCTACAAGACTCAAATAAATGATGTGCTTTTGACTGCCTTAGTGCAGAGTTTTTCCCAATGGACGGGAGAACGTTCTCTGCTGATTGAGCTTGAAGGTCATGGACGAGAAGATTTGTTTGAGGATGTGGATTTGTCGCGCACCGTTGGCTGGTTTACCACCTCATTCCCCGTTTGGTTACACCTAGAAGAAGGTGACGATCCAGGAGAGGCTTTAAAGTTAATCAAAGAACAACTCCGGCGTATTCCCAACCGGGGCATTGATTATGGTGTATTGCGATATTTGAACGAGAACGCTGCAATACGCACAAAACTACAGGCGTTACCTCAACCACAAGTGAGTTTTAACTACCTTGGTCAGTTCGATCAAGTGCTTAGAGCATCTGACGTGTTGAGTTTGACTAAAGAATTGAAAGCTGAACAAAGCTTACTCAATAGGCGCAGCCATCTGTTAGGAATTAGCGGATTCATTCGCGCAGAAAAACTAGAAATGACTTGGGCGTACAGCGATAAAATTCATAAACGAACCACCATTGAGCGTTTGGCTTTGGGGTTCATGGAAGTATTAAAAACCCTGATTGCTCATTGTCAATCACCTGATGCGATCGCTTATACTCCTTCTGACTTCTCAGCAGCCAGACTGAGCCAAAAACAGTTAGATAAGTTCTTATCCAAAATCAACAAAGACAAAACCAAGAAGAGGTAGTTTTGTGAAAAATATCGAAGATCTGTATGAACTTTCACCCATGCAGCAGGGGATGCTCTTTCATACCCTTTATGCACCAGAATCAGAAGTTTATTTTGAGCAATTGCTTTGTATCATCTCTGGGGAATTGAATTTTCCGGCATGGCAAAAGGCTTGGTCTTCTGTTGTTGCGCGACACCCAGTTTTACGTAGTTCCTTTTATTGGGAAGAGATAGAAAAGCCCTTACAAATGGTGAGTAAGCAAGTGGAACTCCCGTGGGTGAAGCTGGATTGGCGTTATTTAACATCCAATGAACAACAACAGCATCTAGAAGATTTTCTAAAAAGCGATCGCCAAAAGGGATTTGATCTTGCTCAAGCTCCCCTAATGCGCTTCACCATCATTCAACTGGGGGAACAAACCTACCAATTTATTTGGAGTCACCATCATATCCTCTTTGATGGCTGGTCGATGCAAATTGTCCTGAAAGAAGTTTTAGCTTTCTATGAAGCTCATCATCAAGGCGAACATCTGCGCCTGCTTCCCTCTCGCCCCTATCGAGAGTATATTGATTGGTTACAGCAACAGGATCTTGCTCAGGCAAAAAACTTCTGGCAACAAACTCTCCAGGGGTTTGAGGCTCCTACCCCTTTAATAGGGAACAGGGAACTCTTAACAGAGAACAAGAAACAAGGAACGTACGATGAGCAACATTTTCAATTATCTCAAACGGTAACTGACAAGCTGCAATATGCGGCGCGACAGCACCATTTAACCTTGAATAATTTGGTGCAAGGAGCATGGGCGTTGTTACTTTCCCGCTACAGTGGGGAAAGCGATGTAGTCTTTGGGGCAACTGTCTCTAGCCGCCCACCAAACTTGACGGGGGTAGATTCAATGGTTGGGCTATTGATCAACACCCTCCCCATACGGGTACAAGTAACAGCAAAGACGGAATTATTACCCTGGCTCAAGCATTTACAAACCCAAGCATTTGAAAAGGAAGAGTATGCCTACTACTCTCTGGCGGAAATTCAGCGCCTAAGTGATGTTACCCCAGGAATGCAACTGTTCGAGAGCCTTTTAGTATTTGAGAATTATCCGCTTGATTCTGCTGAACAAGAGAGCAAAAAAACTTTAGAAATCAGCCATCTTCGTTGTTTTGAACGCACGAATTATCCTCTAACGATAGTGGTTAATCCTGAATCGCAATTGTCTGGTAGGTTTATCTATGACACCAGCCGCTTTGAAGAACAGACCATTTCCCGCATGATTGGACATTTCCAAACATTGCTAGAAGGAATAGCAGCCAATATACAACAAGATATTAATCAATTATCTCTACTTAGCGCCGCCGAAGAAGAACAATTAATTCTACAAGAGAATCAACAAAAAATAGCTTCTATTCGTTACAAATGTATTCATACTTTATTTGAAGAACAGGTAGAAAAAACACCCGACGCAGTAGCAGTTGTGTATGAAAAACAATATTTAACTTATCGGGAGTTGAATAACCGCTCGAATCAATTAGCCCACTACCTACAGGCGCTGGGAGTTAAAGCCGAAGTACGGGTAGGAATTTGTGTAGAGCGTTCACTTTTAATGGTGGTAGGAATACTCGCTATTCTTAAAGCGGGTGGAGCTTATGTTCCGTTAGATCCAGCTTATCCCTCCCAAAGACTGGCGTTCATGATGGAAGATGTACAGACACCCATCATACTCACGCAAACTCATTTGTGCGTAGACACGGAGTGGTGCGACAGCGCTGCAGGAGGGTTTCCCTCCGTAGGCGACTGCAAACCCGATAGCGTTAGCGAAGCATTAGCGAGTCTTCGAGCGTCAGCGGTAGCGAGTCCTCGAGCGTCAGGGCTTGTCGTCAGACATCGCTTGCCAATCCATAATC
>CAZZVG010000482.1:0-5503 GCA_964657295.1 Iningainema sp.
CGGATTGTTTGCTTTTGGTGGGCGAGTCGAGTTAGGTGGGTTTTCTGGTGCGGGAACAGTTGGATTGAATGGAGATGGCAATAATCTGAGTTTGAATTTTCCCAATAGTGTAGAAAGAAGTAATGTTTTCCTTAGCAATGGCGCTACTGTCGCTGGTGGAAGTATCGCGGTTAATGCCCGGAATTTGTTAGTTAAAAATAGGGCGATAATTACTATCGGTCTTCGTGCTGTTAAGGGAGGCGATTTGACTGTCAATGCCTCTGACTCTGTGCAACTAATTGGTGGATCAGCCAATAGCCAGTTTTCCACAGGCTTATTTACTCAAGCTGACGCAATAGGATCGGGGGGAGACTTAAGAATTAACACTCGTGCGTTGCTCGTTTGGGATGGGGCGCAAGTAGCTACTAGCGCATTAGGAGTGGGCAACGCAGGCAATATAATTTTAGACGCAGATGTAATTGCGCTTGATGGTTTCAAAAGTGGTGTATTCAACACACTAGGTTCTACAACCGCGCCAATCATTAAAGTCATTCTTGATGACTCTGGGCGTCCCAAAGTCATAATTGAGCCTCGCGAACAAACTATCAACCCAAACGCTCAAGGTAATAGTGGAAACATAAACATCACATCTAGGTTACTCAGTATCACTGATGGCGCTCAACTGACCACTAGCACTTTTGGCAGAGGAAATGCAGGTAGTATCAATCTTAATACTCAGAATGCAGTATTTAGTGGTACTGATATCAGTGGTTCATCAAGTGGTGTTTTTAGTGCAGTGGAAGAAAAGGCAGTGGGAAATGGCGGAACCATTAGAATTACCACAAACGAACTGACACTCAAGGACGGCGCTCAATTAGTTGCCAGCAGTTTTGGAGAAGGAAATGCAGGTACTATAACTATTCGAGCCACCGATAAATTTTTAGTAAATGGAGTCAATAGCAATGGCTCACTCACTGGTGTATTTGCAGAATCCAGAACAGGTAAGGGTGGAAATATTGGGCTACAGATAGAAAATTTATCTGTGTTACGTTATCAGGCTTTAATCTCTGCCACTAGTGGTGTTGCTGGTAGCAATGGGGTTGACGGCAATATAAACATTGACACCAAATTCTTAGTTGCTGTTCCAAAAGAGAACAGTGATATTGTTGCGACTGGCTTCGGGCGAACTCCCGGTAGTAATATTCAAGTCAATGGCTCTGGAATTTTTGGTACTCAATTTCGACAACAATTAACCCCTGAAAGTGACATTGTTGCAACTGGACAAGTCACATTAAACATACCCGATGTAGACCCCAGCCGGGGATTAGTGGAACTGCCCATAAATTTAGTTGACGCTTCCCAGCAAATTGACACTAGCTGTACCCCAGGTAGCAGGCAAAGAGCCAGTTCATTTGTTATCACTGGACGTGGCGGATTACCTCCCAGTCCCAATGATATGTTGACAACTGATGCCGTAGATGTAGGTTTGGTAACTCTCAACCCAAACAGTAAAAACCGCGCTATTCAAAATCTTACCAACAAAACACCAAAACCCGCTACACCACAACGAATTGTTGAAGCTACTGGGTGGGTGATAAATGCCAAAGGGGAGGTGGAACTTATAGCGAATGCACCCACCAGTCCTCATGGTTCCTGGCAGAACCCTGTAGAATGCCGTGCTTCGAGCGTGAAAGAGTCCAGCAATTGAGCAATTGTGATAACTGGGTCAATTGATAGAATTATACGTAATTTTCAATTAATTCTTCTACCCGCATCAATTCTAATTGTGTAAAAGCCCTGATTGCACTAAAAAAGTGAGTTCTAATTGCTTCACTTGAAACAAAGTAAGACTTATGAACCGAGAAGATTATAAATATACTGCAATTAGCCAGAAATTATTTCTACTAGCTTTGAGCGTGTTTCACCAAGGTTGGTTAGTATCCATAAGCTTAAAATAGCGTGGTTTGGCATACGGCTCTGATATTCTTTGAGCAACAATCCATAACGATATGGTGCATTGGGTTCTAAATAAATTGGGTCTTTAAGTCGAGTAGATATTATCTCATTAAGAGTTATAGGTTCTATAGTCTCAAAAGTATCAGTTTCAGGTAACCGCTCCTTTATATCTGGAAGCTCAATTTCGTAAGAATCTTGTTTATATATTTTAGCAGCCGTGGGTATACCATATTCATAAATTATGTGAGCAACGCTAACAACTTCTATACCTACTGCTGTTAATATAGCTGGAGTATTGTTAAGATTTATTATAGTAATATCAAAAGTTAAACTAGCACTGGAAACAAGTTCATTTAGTGTAAAAAAATGTGAGCAATTGGTTTTAAAAGGAGATTGTTTAAATCTAGTTGGTATTTCTTTCCAATTTAAATCATTACTATCAATTGCAATATTTGCAAAAGCTAAATCGTTCAATTCAGTTTTTTGCACTGTTATACTATTAGATATATTCTTATTTTTTATATAAATAACTGGGGTTAAATGTTCTGGAATATTTTCTAGTTGAATTTCTACAAGTCATCAGCGTACCGCGTATAACAAAACCCAAGATTTTCAGCTATTGTAGCAAGACGACTATCGAGATGACGGCAAATTAGATTTGAAATAGCAGGACTTGCAGGCGAACCTTGAGGTAAGTGGCGGTTTCCTGAAGCTATATAGTTAATTTTTCCGTCGCTTTCTATTTCCTCTATTTCAGCAGCAGTACAAATCAAGCCGAAAATCGTCGCTGCAGTTTCCGAATAACCAAACCCGCGAAATAATTCTTTGACGCGGTTGTAGGAAATTGACTGGAAAAAGTTCTGTAAATCAATTTTGACTATTACATCTGCACCAACATGAGGTTTAGCGTTAGTGACTATCGAACGGTTTTTACAAAACCCATGTGCTGCATTGTGAACTTCTAACTTTTCTAAAATATTCTTTAAAATCCACCTCTGAGCAGACATAAGATTGGGCATTGGTGCAGAAATAATTCTTTCTTCACCTGTCTTTTTTAATATTTTGAAGCGGGTGTAATGTGTAATTGTGGATGTAGGACGGTTAAATGACAAAAATCGCAGTTTTCCCAGACTTATTCCCATTGCAAAGGCTATTTCTTCAGCGGTGTTACATTCAGCTAAACCATGCAATTGTAACCTTTCTGAATTACCCTCAGTAGTGAGTGAGGTAGTGGGTAGATTTATGCTGCACATAATATAAAAGATTTTTTAAATCTGCCAGTGCAGATGTTTACAGTTCGGGTGCGGACAAAAGCTTCTCCAAAACTGGATTAAGATAGCTGCAACTCTTCAATAGACTACCCTTGGGCAATCCAAAAAAAAGAAACCAGCCCTCAAATATGCCGTTCGGCTTGCCAATCCAGAATCCCCGTAGAGAAACCGGATCTGGAAAACGAAGGACATACTCAAGTTAGGGAGAAATGCAGTTGCGCTAGCTTCTTTACTGTTACAAAACACCTGCATGACAGAGTTTGAAAGATGGGATTTCTCCCGTACCATAATTGGCTACCTTGGAAGGGTAGTGTCTTTTGACCCGGACAGGGTTGGCGGAAAGTATAGGAATCGAACCTACAACCAATCGATTATGAGTCGATCGCTCTACCAGTGAGCTAACTTTCTGGGAGTATAATGCAGGACTCGAACCTGCGACACATCGATTATGAGTCGATTGCTCTACCAACTGAGCTAATCACACATATAGCTTAAATTACTCAGCGACATACGCTCATACCAGAGGTTGGCGCACCAATCAGGCATATCGAACCTGAACTATAGCTTTGTAACTTTGTAACTATCCCACTCCAAATATAGCACAGGGGAAAAATTAGCAAACCTTCAGTGATTGAGTACGAGAGAAAAGTATGTCGCTTCGGCAACAGCGCCATCGTCAAGTGCTGATACAAGCGGATAATTAAAATATTTGTTATGGTGTGAGGTAATGATTCCCAATTTTGATGAAAATGGTAACTTGCCACTAGGGGTACATTTTTGCGAGTGGGAGGAATTCATTGATCGATTTGGTACTACACCGCGTCGGCTGAAGTTGATAGGTGGACTAAAAATGGCAATGGAGCAACTCAAAGCCGCAGGCTGTCCGACAATTTTTATAGATGGTAGTTTTGTTACCAACAAGCAAAAACCTAGAGACTTTGATGCTTGCTGGGAGGACAATGGTGTTAATGTTAACTACCTGAAATCGATAGCGCCTACTTTATATAATTTTACTCTACGACGTGCTGAACAAAAAGCCAAATACAGAGGGGAAATTTTTCCATCAAATTATCCTGCTAATGATTCTGGTACAGCTTACATAGATTTTTTTCAATTTGATACAAGAACTAATAGGCGCAAGGGAATTATTGCTATAGATTTAGTAAGGTGGGAACCGTGATGATAAAAAACGAGCAACAGTTACGCTCCTCTAAAGAATGGTTGCAGCGATTTGAACAGTCAGTAGCCGAACTGGATAATAATGAGAGTTTGAAAGCAGAAAGGACGCGGTGGGAATTGCACAGAGATTCATACCAGAGTCAAGTGGATGAATTGAAGGAACAAATTAGGGAATATGAAACCCTTGTCAACCACGATTGTCATACGCCGATTGTACTGAAACTTGATGATATTAACCATCTGCCGCAACTTCTAATAAAAGCGCGTATGGCAGCTAAACTTAGCCAAAAAGAACTTGCTGATTTAGCAGGATTAACCGAAGAACAAATTCAGCAATATGAAGATAAAGATTACGAGGATGCGAGTTTTATTGATGTACTGGCAGTGTTTGATGCTTTGGATATTAAAATCAAAGCTAGTGAGTTTTTAGTTCCGTTGAATATCCTAAGAAGAACGCCAATTACCAAAGAGGAATTGTTATCTTCTTCTTGGAAAATAAATAGGGAGCCAAGCAGTACGGCTTGAAATTATTCATGGAGAACAAGACCAGTGCGTCAGAAAAACTCCCTCCATTTATGAATTCACCTTCAATAATAAAACGCAGTACATTGGTGTAACTGTAAGCAATAATGGTTATATCGTTGGTGCAAATCCCAGAAGTTACTCATAATGAGCGAGAAAGTGAGTATGCCAGAAAAAATCAAACTCATGGCAGATTATGGATGCTACCCACTATGGTGGGCTGACAAGCAGGCAGGTGACATTGACCCCGCAACACTATCCCTGAGTCAAGAGACTATTAGCCGTTTGGAAAAATGGGCAGACGTTTATGATGCAAAGTTGAACTGGGATGATCCAGCTTCATCTGGTTTCCCAAGTAAAGAAGCAATAGAGATGCTTTTGAACAAGAAGGAATTAGTCTGTGGAAGCAACTGCAACAGGAACTTGCACCTAATTATGAAGTTGTTTATTTCAGCGATCGCCTTTGCCCATCTCAGGGAATACTAGGAGAGTGTTCCAATTTGCAATGAGTTTTGCTATGCGTACATTTTCCTATTGGTTCGGACAAGTACTTTCGTGCCTACGTAGCTTGGCGGTAATGAGCTTGCTGTGTATAG
>CAZZVG010000483.1:0-5503 GCA_964657295.1 Iningainema sp.
TTGGTCGATCAAAAAACCTGTCCCAACAATAGTTATATTTTTAATTTTGACAATAGTGGGTTGGTTCTCCTTCATGAGTTTGGGGATTGATACCAGTCCAAATATAGATGTACCAACAGTATCGGTTACAGTAACACAACCGGGAGCCGGTCCTGCGGAACTTGAATTCCAAGTGACCAAGAAAATTGAAGATGCGATCGCTAGTTTGGGTAATATTGACGAACTCCGTTCGACGGTAAGTGATGGCAATTCCACAACGACAATCACTTTTATTTTAGGGACAAACAGCGATCGGGCTACGAATGATGTGCGTAATGCTGTAGCGCAAATTCGTCAGAACCTCCCCCAAGATATTAACGACCCGATTGTACAACGTGTAGAATTTTCTGGAGGTCCAATATTAACTTACTCGCTCCGATCTGAAGATCGACCAGTTGAGGAATTGAGTTACCTCGTCGATCAAACCATCAGCCGCGCTTTATTGGCTGTGAGGGGAGTAGCACAAGTTAAGCGTGTGGGTGGTGTAGATCAAGAAATCCGCATCAACCTAAATCCAGATAGTTTACAGGCATTGGGCATCACTGCTACCCAAGTCAATGACCAAATTCGCGCTCTTAACATTAACTTACCAGGTGGACGTGCCAAAGTTGGCGGTAGCGAACAAACTATCCGTACCCTTGGAAGCGCTAAGAGTGTAAATGTTTTAAGAACATACGAAATCGTCCTTCCTAAAGGCGGTTCCGTGCCTTTGTCCAGTTTGGGAACAGTAGAGGATAGCTTTGCGGAAGTGCGACAAACTGCACGCTTGGACAACCATCCGGTGGTAGCATTTCAGGTGTTGCGGAGTACTGGCAGCGTCTTGGTGACAGTGGAAGAAGGAGTAAAGGCTGCTGTAGCAGAACTGCAAAAAACTCTCCCTCGCGATGTCAAGCTAGAATTAATTTTTACCAGAGCTACCTTTGTCCATCAATCCTACGAAAGTACAATTCATGAATTGCTCCAAGCATCAGTCCTGGCAGTGCTCGTGATCTTAGTGTTTTTACGTGATTGGCGAGCAACATTAATTACGGCAGTAGCACTACCCCTCTCGATGATTCCCACCTTTGCGGTGCAGCAAGCGTTGGGTTATACCCTAAATAATATGACCTTGTTGGGATTAGCGCTGGCGGTAGGTAACTTGGTGGATGATGCCGTGGTGGAAATTGAAAATATGGAACGGCACATGGCAATGGGCAAATCAGCTTGGGAAGCGGCTTTTGACTCATCTGACGAAGTAGCTTTGGCCGTGATGGCAAGTTCGGCGACAATTGTTGCTGTATTTCTGCCTGTTGCCTTTATGGGCGGCATTCCCGGTCAGTTTTTCCAACCTTTTGGTGTCACTGTTGCCGTCTCGACAATTTTCTCCACCTTCGTGGCTCGAATGGTGACACCGATGATGGGTGCGTATTTGCTTAAGGATCACCATGTACTTAAAGAGAACACGGAAACACGAGGACATGAGGATGCGCCTCGGAAGCGGCGTTTTCAACCCTACACATCTCTCTTAACCTGGGCGTTACGCCACAGGTTGACAACCTTGGGAATTTCCTTCGGTTTCTTCATTGCCAGTTTGATGCTGATTCCCTACATTCCTAAGGGGTTGATTGATGGTGGTGACATTGGGATTGCGGTTGTGAGTGTTGAACTAGCCCCAGGTTCGACGATAGAAGATACTACCAAGGTTGTGACACAGTTGACCGACATCCTCCGGAAAAACTCGGATGTTGTGTCTGTGTTGGCAACCGAAGATGTCAATACTGCTACACTTACCGTCAAACTCAAGCCTAAAGAAGAACGGAAAATATCTCAAGAGGAGTTTGAACATCAAGTCCGTCCGGAGTTTGCACAAGTTCCAGGAGCAAGAATCAGTTTCCAAAGTTCTGGCTCAGTGGGTGGTGGGAAGGATTTGTCAATACTTCTGCGGAGTGAAAATCCGGCAGCACTCAATCAAGCGGCGATCGCAGTGGAAAAGCAGATGAGGACGTTACCGGGATTGGTGGAAGTGTCTTCATCTGCCAGTTTGGTGAAACCAGAAATTGTCGTTGTTCCCAACCCACAACGAGCAGCAGATTTAGGGGTGACAGTGCAATCAATTGCCCGAACAGCATCTCTAGCGACAATCGGCGACAACGATGCGAATCTGGCAAAATATAATTTGAGCGATCGCCAAATACCAATTCGCGTGCAGATCGATCCAAAAGCCAATGAGAATATCAACACAATCCAAAATCTCCAAGTTCCCACTCAAGATGGCAACTTAGTTCCCCTGATAGCAGTGGCAGATATTCGCTTTGGCAGTGGTCCTGCCACCATAAACCGCTATGATCGCTCCCGTCAAGTTTCTTTAGAAGCAAACTTACAAGGCACATCCTTGGGAAGTGCACTTATTGCGGTGAAACAACTCCCCTCCATGCAAAACTTACCGCTAGGAGTCACACTGCAAAACTCTGGTGACGCCAAGATTATGGCAGATATTTTCAGTCGCTTTGGTTCGGCACTAGGATTAGCGGTGATGAGTATTTATGCTATTCTCGTCCTGCTATATAATAACTTCCTTTATCCCTTAGCGATTATGGCAGCTTTGCCGTTTTGTTTGGGTGGTGCCTTAGCAGCGTTAATGGTGGCACAAAAAGCCTTGGGAATTTATGCCTTGATTGGGATCGTACTGTTGTTGGGGATTGTCACGAAAAACTCGATTCTCTTAGTCGATTATGCTATGGTGAACCTCACTGAAGGTAAACCCCAACGTCGGGCACTGGTAGAAGCTGGGGTGTCGCGTTTGCGTCCAATTATGATGACTTCTTTGGCAACGATTGCCGGTATTATCCCGCTCGCTTTGGGACTTGGTGCTGGGGCTGAAGTCCGCCAACCAATGGGTATTGCGATTACAGGGGGTTTCACAACCTCTACTCTGCTGACTTTGGTAGTCGTGCCAGTCATATTCAGCTATATCGACAACTTCCAAACTTGGATTGTGAATATTTTTAAACGTATTAGTGGTCGGCAGCACCAGGTTGTGGAAGAGATTGTGGTTAGTCTGCCACCTACAGAAGAATCACCTCGACACTCAATCAAAAAATAATGCTATAATCAACTTTAGCCTAAACATGGCTAATCTATATTTGCGGGTGTAATTCAGTGGTAGAATGTTTGCTTCCCATGCAAATCGTCGTGGGTTCGAGTCCCATCGCCCGCTTTATTTGTTGCCGACAGTCACATTGTTTGTCCGTGTTGACAGCTATTTCGTAGCGTGGTGAGGTTTAGTGTCTGGGGAAAGCATAAATGATTATCCGGACTTTATATAACCGCCTTGGCTGACGCCACGTCTGACAACGAACGGGCAGCGCTTCTCTCCGCCAAGAGCGCTCCTGTATTCTTAGAGTTTGCGAGCAAGCTTAACCTAAGATGATGAACTGCTACTGCAGCCCTTGAAGGCTCTTGTAAGAAGGCTTATATTATAGCAGTCCGCGCATCAGTTGTAAAGTTCTTTATCTCTTTCTTATCTTGGTGTTCTTAGCTTCTTGGCTGTTTGTTCAAGCAATAATTTTTACCACTCCTCCAAAGGAGCTTTGTATACTTCTGTTGGGATGAAATTTCCCGATCTGAAATAGGATTGCTATAGTTATAAGTAGGTGCACAGAAATATTTATACACTACGCTATTGCCGGATTAGGCTTTCAGACTTTACTTTGTATAATTAATTTTGTCGAGTAACTTATTTGTTTGTACTTACGTAATTTATCCGGAATCAAGTTAAGAGCAAGTGTAGTTATTCAGTGTTTGTAATGAATAAGCTAAACTTATGTTCATTTTAAGTCCATCGTTAACCCTCAAGTGTCGAAATGCAGTATTTACGAATTATTTCAGAATTGTCATACCACTAGTACAACACGGCGAAAATAAAGCTACCATTTTAAACAGTCCAAAACCTTGTACTTACAGCTTTTTAAATTTCTCATAGCGATAATTGCGCGTAGCGATGCTAGTAATTTTCAAAGAAATATGAGATCTTCAGCAATAAATCTCAATAACTCCTTCATATTAATAAACTGAAGGAACTTGCAACAAAAAGACGATTAATGATATCTTAAAGTATAATACCCAACTTAAAGCTACATAGAAAATCTACTTAATAAGCTAGTGATTTTTTATCTATATATAGGAAACTATTATCGTTCACTAAAAAAATATCTATATGCTGCAACAACTTCTTATTTACTTGGCAATCATCGTTTATTTGTTTATGTCTTATCGTTTATTTACAGAATGGTTGGGATTTTTTCTAGAAGATGAAAAAATGAATTCGGGGCAGCGCTTACTTTCTGGACTAATTTTGGTTGTCGGGTCTATTTTTTGGTTATTGGTAGTTCCATTCGCATACCTAGAATTATTGAAATTTCATAAAAAGCATAAGAAAACTATTGATTTCCTCATAAAATTCCCGGAAACTAAGGTTTATCAGAAAAGCGTCGAAAATCCTTGAAACTCTTTTTGTAGAATTTTGAGAATACTTAGGTATATGCTGTCCTTGTCTTGATGTCTTTATCATTGCGGTGTTGGCGTTTTCCCATTATTTACAGGTTCTTGCCACTCTGAAAGTTTGCGATTGACAGCATTTTCAAGATCTGTAGAAACTAACAGTACATTTGTATTTCCATTGGTTTTAGTAACAGGATCGGCTTGAGCATACAAAAAACGGTGGTTAAAGTCAGACTTACCTAAAACCAACTGATGAGTTTTTTGATTCTTCAGTTTTACATTAATTGTTGCTTGGGGTACATCTAAACCGAATTCTCCAAGCTGGTTGGTTGGGATTGATAATGTACGTTCAATCTTACCCTTTACCAAAGTATTGATTAAATAGGACATAACAGCGTCTGAAACTGGCGTGACTGTGGGAGATTTAATCAACCACTTAGTTTTGCTGGATTTATCACCACGTTCGATCGCGATCACTAAATTTTCCGTCTTTACCGTTAAAGACTGCACATCCTCAGCCTCAAAAGTAAAGATTTGCTGCTCTTTCTCCTTAACTTCCTTTCGCTGAGTTGCACCTTTGATCTCATAGAAGTAAACAAAACTACCAATACCCAGCGCTAACAGGATTAAAACTAAAGTCGTCTTTTGTAACTTCATAGATAATGGGGAAGAATAATAACTTCTGACTCTCAACTTTTTTTTATCGTCTTTGCCACCACAGAACAATCGCAGCCACTAACCCAAGTAAGGGTAAAACAAATAAAGACAATGATGTTAAAAGATTGGCTTGTGCTGTTGTGAGATTAATTCGACGGTTTTTCGCCTCTTTGGGACGAATCGAAAGAAGTTGCTGATCCTGTTGACTCAGCCAAGTCACTGAGTTGAGGAATACATCTCCATTTAACTGTTGTTCAAACAAACCATCGGTGGCGAAATCTGAATTTCCGATCACTACCATGCGTGACTCAGAGGGGGAGAGGGGGAG
>CAZZVG010000484.1:0-5494 GCA_964657295.1 Iningainema sp.
CCATAATGATATGGCTACCTGTCTGCCGCACAACCTCCCAACCCAAAGATTCAAAGACGCGTACAACAAAAGCGCCTACTCATTACAGGAACAGCAGAACTCACTACACTACGACCTCAACTTGATGTGTCTCAACCGTAAGCGGCATCCCGCGCTCTGCCCGAACCTGTAGACAAGCTCCTATTGCATCCTTAATGTTTTCAAGGGCTTGTTGCCGCGTCTGACCCTGACTCACACAGCCCGGAATACTGGGACACTCCACAATCCAAATTCCATCCTCATCACGATCAAGCGTCACGCTAAACTTCATAAACTCCTCCCGATCACAAAGGTATCATTACACATTTTACTTTTGTACGACTCCAAGTAAGGCTCTTCACTTGGCAAGTTCACGCAAAGCATTCCTGTATTTATTACTGACTTTTTTGTAAGCTTCCATAGCTTTCTCAAAATCAGGATTATAGGCGGTAATGTGAACACCATCGGGTGTTTCAGTCACAAAAATACTATCCCCTTTTTCAGTGCGTGAAGATCCACAGACAGCGATCGCAGTGCGGTTTATTGAAATTAGAACAAGGAAGAAATGACTTGCCAAGAATGTAAGACTTGCACTGACAGCAAGTCCGATTGATTAGTTATAATATCCAACCCTCACGCCCAAACCCTGTTCCAAGCACGTGGGTGAGGCAAGGCGTTACAGCACCATTAAAGCGTAGGGGCGCGGAAACCGCGCCCTTACAATGTGGCAGATATATATCATAACAACTACCGGACATGATATGACAGCAGTTTTTAATTGAATTGACAACATTGTAGGGCGGGGAAACCCCGCCCCTACATCAATACGAACCGTAATTATGATATATTGTTGCTGATTACATATCAAATTTGATATAATTGAGGACAACAAGGTAAATGCCAACGACAGAGGTGCTTTTCTATCAAGAAAAAGAAAACGGGAAAGCGCCTGTGGTCGAATGGCTGAAAAAGCTTCGTAAGCAAAATCTCAAAGGATATTCAAACTGCGTTGCTCGGATTGACTTACTGATCGAGTTTGGGTATGAACTCCGACGCCCTGGCGCCGACTACCTGCGAGATGATATTTGGGAGTTAAGGGCAAAGCATGGACACGTGCAGTATCGCATTCTCTACTTCTTTCATGGGCAACACGTCGCCATCCTTGCTCATTCACTCATCAAAGAAGGAGGGATTGTACCAGATGTTGACATCGAACGAGCGATAGAGCGCAAAGAGCGATTTAAAGATGACCCTGAAGGGTATACCTACCAAGAGGAGGAATGACATGCCGAAAACAAGTAATGCACGCACCATCATCAATAGAATCACTGGCGACGACCCTGAGCTTCATGCCATGATCGCTGAGGCATCAATCAATGCGAAAGTTGCTCAACTTATCTATGAAGCGCGAATGGAAGCGGGACTTACTCAAGAAGAACTAGCTCTCCTTGTGGGTACAAAGCAGCCTAATATCGCTCGTCTTGAAGACGCCGACTACGAGGGTCACTCACTCTCCATGCTCCAAAAGATTGCCGACGCCTTAGACCGACGGATTGAGATTACCCTTCCACCACGGAAGCACAACCCGCAGGAAGAGTCTTTCCCAACTCATGTGAATCCGTAGTTGCGATCGCTCTGACGATTTGAGGATGCATCCGTCTGTTTGATTGCTGTTATTTTCTCCCAAATCCTCACTCATTACCCTTGGCTGTAATCTTGCCGATGGGCAACTTTCTCTCGCACTGCTTTACGAATATCTTCCCAATCTTGCTGGGTCATTTCAGTTGCAGCGCTATTCAAACCGAACAATAACATGGTTTCGAGACGTTCTTGTGCTTTGCGCTTTTGGTCAAGACGCACTAATTCACGGAAATACTCGCTGACGCTGCTATAACCACCCTTGGCTACCAGATCTTCTACATAAGCACGCATAGAGTCAGGTAGAGAAATATTCATGCTTTTCACAAGCTTTAATTCCTTAATCTCCCAATGACTATTATGGCAAATTATGCCATTTTATGCCAGTCACATTAATTATATAAACTCATAACGACTACGCTTTAAATAGCATAACCGGGAGCGATCGCGGATGCATAAGTTATATTGGTTAGCAACGCCTCAAGTGCGATCGCTCTCAATACTACTCACTTAAGAATTTGTGGTGGGAATTAAATCGGTGTAGAGACGCGACCGATCGCGTCTCTACATAGGTTAACGGTTGATAATTTATCTCAGCCCTTGCAGTATTGCGATCGCTCTAACGATTTAGTAATGCGTCTGTCTGTTTGACACCAAGCAACCTTGATCAATACGGTTTGGATAAGATAATCCACATACCGATAACTCCTGTAGAACTCGCGGCGTTCTACACGTCTGAAAATCTCACCAACAACCCCTAACCGAACCGTATTGGCTGTGTACCCTGCCAGTCCAGAACCTATACAGCACCACGATCGCGTAAACCACAATATACCCCCGCCGTAGGGGCGGGGTTCCCCCGCCCTAACCCCGCCCTCACCCCACCCTGACAATGATGAGAATATTTTCCATAAGTCAGCACCTACCGCTAATTGATGAATTGGTTGGTATAGATAGTGCTATGGCGCTTTGCTTGATACCTCTGTTAGAACAGCCGCAGTCGATAATTTCTCTAGTGCAGCGCTGGCAACAAGTTAGATCACTAGACCCTATTACCTTAAAGCCCACAGATGAAGAACAAGCCTTCTATTTAGTGCAACAGCTACTGCTGAGGCTGGAGGGTCTTTGTTACGTAATGCTGGAACGCCCCTGATAAAGCAGGATAAAAAATTATTGAGATGAAGTGATATGAAACTGATCGGAAGTGGGTAAGTTACATCTAGAACTCAGCAAGCAACCCCACCCCAAGGAAAAAAGATATGAAAACCGAACTTAAAGCCAAGTTTTTACAACACATCCTTAAGAAAAAGACAGAAGAGCAGGGTTTCACACTTATTGAACTACTGGTAGTAATTATTATCATTGGTATTCTGTCTGCGATCGCGCTGCCTTCTTTCCTTAATCAAGCTAACAAAGCTAAGCAGTCGGAAGCTAAAACCTATGTGGGTTCTATGAACCGTGCCCAGCAAGCATATTACCTGGAAAATACTCAATTTGCTCTTAATAGTAGCTTTGGTAACTTAGGTCTTGGTATTGCAACACAGACTGTAAATTACCAGTACACTATTAGCACTACTAGTACTGCTAGCACTGTCACCAACCAAGCAGCAACAATACTTAGTAACGCTCCTCTCAAATCTTATGTTGGTGGTGTGATGGTAGGTGTAACTGCTACAAGTGAAGCAACTACCCTAGCAGCATTGTGTGAAGCTACACAATCTAGAGTTAACGGTGGGGCAGGCGTAGCTGATGCTATTTTTACAGGTAACAGTCCTAGCTGCCCCACCAACTACGTCAGCTTAGCTAAGTAAAGAAACGAGTTAGTAGGCGAGCAATAACCTACCTACTCGACTTCAGACAAATATTGAATTGCAATGAAGGTTTTAATCCAGCTAAGTTAGGCATTTTTTACCAAAGTGGGTAGATTATTCTACTCACTTTATTTACTTATCTGGCTGTAATCGACAAGAAATTAGTTCCCAAAATCTTGATTACCAGCATCGTAGGGTAGGCAATGCCCACCATTATCTCGTGCAGGTACAAGATGTTAGTAACCATAAAAATTATCTCCTATGATTGCCGATTTAATTAACTGGCAGCAGCAAGCTCATCAATATCTAGTTCAAGGCGAATATACTCAGGCTGCAACTTTATATGAGGAAGCAATAGTAGCCGAACCTGATGTCTTATCTCACTACTGGCATTTGGGATTACTTTTGCTTTTGCAAGGACAAGAAGCAGAAGCTCAAATGACTTGGATGCTGCCAATTACAGATGCAGAAGAAGAACAGATTCAGATTTGGACAAATGAACTGATTGAAGTTTTGCAAACAGAGGCAGAACGACGCGAGACGCTGGCGGAATATTCTCTAGTTTGGGCAATTCGCCAGCACATAAGGGAAATTAATCCCAGCGATATCAATAACTTGTTCAAGATTATTCTACTTTCCATTCATTTGGAAAAGTTTGAAGGAGTGGAGTTGAATGAGTGGGGAGTCATTGAAATTTTACAAGCAGGACAAAGTGTAGATTTAAATGTAGAGTTATTGCTGCAAGTTTTGCAGGAAGTTTTAAACACTGCGCCTTGTCATCCAGCATCTTTGGAATTAGTAGAAGCTTGTTTACCTTGCTTCTCTAATCCTGAAGATTGCTTTTATGTAATCTTGCGTGCTGCGATGAAGATTGGTCACACTTTAAAGCGACCTGCACTGGCAGCCAGTATTTTAGAGTTATATTTGCGCTTTGATGCCCAAAATGTAGAAGCTTCAAGACATCTAGCTGTTTTTTATCAAGATTCTAGGGATTATTCTCAGGGAATACAGACAGCTAAGTTATGTTATTCGCTATCGCAAGAATTGCCAGATAAAATTTTTGCCCTTCACTTAATGTTGCGCGGGTTGATGATGGTGGGTGGATATTGGGAGGAAATCTACTCTTCTTCCCAAGAGTTAGAATCACTGTTCCAAGAATTTATCAAAGCACAACCGCTCCCACTGGATGAGTTGAAAACTCTTCGTTTGCTTACTCCATCTTTTGCCATACCTCATATTAAAGACATTCCTGCATATTATAAACCAATTCATAATCAAGTAGCTCAAATTTTTCAGACAAATATTCAAGCTATTGCCCCAGAGCAAGCAGATCGCTACTCTGAGAGGATTCTTAATAAGAGAGGGTCAGTAATTTCTGCCAAACCTTTAAAGATTGGATATATATCTTACGCTTTAAGAAACCATTCTGTTGGATGGTTAGCTCGTTGGCTATTTCAGCATCATAACCGTGAAAAATTTGAAATTCATGCTTATTTTGTAGACTATAAGCTTGTAGATGATTGGCTACAGGAATGGTATGTCAATCAGGCATCGCATGCTTACAAATTAGGCATGAATGGCTTGGAAATTGCCGAAAAGATATATCAAGATGAAATTGATATTTTAATTGACCTTGATAGTATGACTTTAGATATTAGCAGTGAAGTGATGGCACTTAAGCCAGCACCAATTCAAGTGACTTGGCTAGGGTGGGATGCATCAGGAATACCTGCTATTGATTACTTCATTGCAGACCCCTATGTATTGCCGGATTCAGCGCAGGATTATTATACAGAGAAAATTTGGCGCTTGCCCCATACCTATGTAGCTGTTGATGGGTTTGAGGTGGGGGTTCCTACTTTGCGCCGAGAATATTTAAATATTCCCACTGATGCGGTAGTGTATCTTAGCGCTCAAAGGGGATGCAAGCGGCATCCTGAGACAATAAGATGGCAAATGAAAATTCTTAAAGAAGTGCCAAATAGCTATTTTTTGATTAAAGGTTTGTCTGAGGAAGAAGCCATTAA
>CAZZVG010000485.1:0-5493 GCA_964657295.1 Iningainema sp.
AACCTGGCCACTTCAAGACGCTAAGTGCGCTCTACTGACAGTCAGCCAGGATATATATGAAGAAGTGTACAACATTCATACGGCTGTGCTGCTGAATGTCTCACCATTTATTTTGAACTTAGTCACACAATATGTATGTGATTCGGAAAGAGACAATTTTCATTCTGTCAAATCGCTGCTTGATACAAACCGAAAATTAGCCAAAAGTGAGTTATCTGGAACGTTGCTACAATACCAAGAACCAAAAACAAAAGTTAGTGTTGCTTGGTTCAAAATACAACAGCCAGAAATAACATCAACAGAAATCCAAAAAATGATATTGAGCAATGGGGTGTATGTTCTTCCTGGAACATACTTTTTCTGGAGTAATCACATAAAAGGTGAAGAATACATCAGAATTGCACTAGCCAGAGATACCGAAATATTTGCAACTGCAATGCAATTAATTAAGGAAGTTATTGATGAATAGACATCAAGCAGAGCTGATTGATTCATCCCTGTTTTTAGGAATGCACAGCGTCAACGAAGAAATTAGAATCGCCTGTAAAAACTACTTCGTGGAACGGTTGCAAACAAAAGTAGGTATGAGCTTGGAACATATCGGAGGTTGTGACAATATTATTTGGCTGTATCCAAGGGATTTACAAGATGCTTACTATCCTTTTATGGATACATTGCATACAGTCATGAAGATGAGCAGACTTCCATATAAAGAAGATAATATCAAAGTGGCTCTGACTGACTCACAATTACAAGCCCTGCCTTTGTACGATAGGTTACTGATTGCTCTTGCTAAAAGTCGTAAGGAAGTAGTTTATACAGTTAACAAACACCTCCTTACCAAAAGAGATCTACCAGTTTGCTATCCGCAGTTGTCTCCAGAAAAAAATTTTCCAGAGGGTTTAGAACACCTGTACCAGATATCTTTGCAACTCAGAATACCAGACAGTCAACTTACTAGCGATCGTTATGTATAACGGAATTATTCCGCCATTGATAACACCATTACGGGACGATGGTAATGTTTGTGAACAGAGCGTAAAAAATTTAATTGCTTATTTACGCCCCCATGTTCAAGCAATCATGCCAACACTCAGTTCAGGGGAAGGTTGGAAACTTTCTGAACAACAATGGCTTGACATGATTTTCCTCTCAAAAAATTATGCTGGCAATTTGCCTGTATTCGCTGGCATACTAACCAAAACAACTGAAGAGGTTATTGAGCGAGCAAAAATCATAGAAAAGCATGGTATAGATGCTATTGTAGTCTCCACCCCATTTCAAGCAGATGTCACTCAGCAAGATATCTTTCAGCATTACAGAACTATTCGAGAGACGATAAACATTCCAATTTTTATTTACAACGAAAAAGCAATTTCAGGCAATGAAATAGAGTTTGATACTCTCGCCAAAATCTTCAATCTAGATCGTGTCCTTGGGATTAAAGAATCGAGTGGTTCCGTTGACATGACTCATCGATTAATTGCTGATAACTACCCCGTATTTCAAGGTTGGGAAAATCTCTGTTATGAATCACACAAAGCTCGAGGCTATATTCTTCCACTTGCGAATATAGAGCCGCAAATATGTTCAGAAATGTTTCAAAAACCTACTGTAGAGAAACAAACACAAATTAATCAATTATGTCATAAACATGACCTTTTCAGTAATATTTGGTTTGCTTCTTTGAAGAAAGAACTTTTTAGGAGGGGAATCATAGCCACAAGTTATTTAGTTCACGAGCATGCATAAAGACTAAAGTCGAATGGCACTAGCATATTGCCAAGAAATAAATGCCCAGCAGTTCATTCTAGATCTCTCAACGTAGTCGCAATATTCCCCAATACGGCTGGGCATTTATTTTTATGGATCACTCCTAAGAAAACGTGAATTAAAGTAACGCGATCGCACTCATGCCTAAATTCAGAATCTTTGATACCTCGACTTATCTGCCTATAGTAAGGCAAAATAAAGATAGGTATTTCTAAGTCCCCATCATGAGCTATTGTCTCAACCCTGTCTGTCCAAAACCCGAAAATAGTAATAACAATGGAAAGTTTTGCCTGAGTTGTGGTTCTAAGTTACTCCTCAAAGAACGGTATCGTGCGATTAAACCGATCGGACAAGGTGGTTTTGGCAGAACTTTCTTAGCGATAGATGAGGATAAACCATCAAAATCGCGCTGCGTCATTAAGCAATTTTACCCTCAAGCTCAAGGTACGCAAACCTTACAAAAAGCAGTGGAGCTATTTACTCAAGAGGCAATGCGCTTGGATGAGTTGGGGAAACATCCACAAATTCCGGAACTGTTGGCATACTTTACCCAAGATGACAGACAATACCTCGTTCAAGAATTTATAGATGGAGAAAATTTAGCTGAGGAATTGGCAAAAAAGGGTACTTTCCACGAAACTCAAATTTGGCAATTGTTGTCTGATTTATTACCAGTTCTGCAATTTTGCCATGCCCGACAAGTTATCCACCGGGACATTAAACCAGAAAATATTATTCGTCGATCGCCACAACCTTCCTTACCCAGAGGAGCAACCCTTTCATCCTCCCACAAAAAAGGGGGACTGGAAGGGGATCTCGTTTTAGTTGATTTTGGTGCTGCTAAAATTGCTACCTACACTGCTTTAAAAAGAACTGGTACTATTATTGGTAGCCCGGAATATGTTGCTCCTGAACAAATTAGAGGTAAAGCTGTTTATGCTAGTGATATTTACAGCTTGGGCATCACCTGTATTCATCTATTAACCCAGCGATCGCCGTTTGACTTATACGACATCAACAATGCTGCTTGGATTTGGCGACAATATGTGAAGACTTCCGTTAGCGATCGCTTAAGTTGTATCTTGGACAAAATGCTGGAAAATTTCCCTATTCAACGCTACCAAACAGCAGACGAAGTACTCCAAGACTTAAATCCAGCAGGGATCTCCGCAAAACCCGTTACATCACTACCTAATTCTGTCCCAAAAACTGTCAGTCAAATAGACCGAGAATTAGAAGAAATGAGGGCTATGTTTTCCGGGGGTAGTAAACCTCAAAGCAATAATAATACTGTTCTACCGCAAAAGCCCTTGCCTGATTCCAAAAGTCAGATAGATCAAGAGTTAGAAGAATTAAAAGCAAAATATAAAAATCAGGAATTGTGAAAAAACACCTCAGTCACATAATAAATTAATAGGCTCCTCTTCTAGTCTCGTAGGAATTTCAATGCAAAACTCTGCACCCTTTTGAGGAGAAGAGATACACTTTAAAAAACCCTTATGTTTGTCCACTACTATTTGATAACTAATTGATAATCCTAAACCCGTGCCGTCACCCACAGGTTTAGTTGTAAAAAAGGGATCAAATATGCGTTTCATATTGCTTTCAGTTATCCCTGGACCATTATCTTTAATAGAGATTGCTACCCAATCAGGATTTTTTAATGTAGTGCGGATAGTAATTCTATTAGGTTCTTTTGGTATTTCTGCTATCGTTCTCTGCGGATTGTATTTGTCCAAAGCATCAATGGCATTAGAGAGAATATTCATAAATACTTGGTTTAACTGCCCTGGGTAACATCTAATTTGTGGCAAGTCGCCATACTCTTTGATAACTTCAATACCAGAACGCCCAGGCTTGGTTTTCAGACGATGCTGCAAAATTAACAGGGTACTATCAATTCCAGAGTGAATGTTGACAGATTTAATCTCAGCTTCGTCTAGGCGCGAGAAGTTGCGTAAAGTCAGCACAATCTCACAGATCCGCTCTGTTCCCACTGTCATCGAAGAGAGCATCTTAGGCATATCTTCCATGATAAAATCAAGCTCAATTTCGGCAATGAATTTGGAGATTTCCGGTGCAGTGTTGGGATAAATTTGCTGGTAAAGCTTAATTAAAGCAGCTAAATCCTGGGTGTAGTTATCAATGTAAGTTAGATTGCCATAGATAAAGTTAACCGGGTTATTGATTTCGTGTGCTACACCTGCGACAAGTTGACCTAAGCTGGACATTTTCTCGGTTTGAATTAACTGCGCTTGAGTGTGCTGTAAATTTTGTAGGGCTTGTTCTAGCTCAGTTGTCTGCTTTCTCAGGGTGGCTTCAGAAGATCGCAATGCAACTTCTACCTGCTTGCGATCGCTGATATCGCGCAAGAACACAATATATTCCTGGTTTTGGCGATTTAATCGGCGAGAAATCGTTATTTCAATAATTCGCTCACCCACATTAGGCGTTTGTAATGTTTGTTCACTTGTGCTTTGCCAATTTGCTGGCACATCATCCAATTGGGGAAGCAACTCATTGAGACTCCGCTCGTAAAGCTGATTGGCATCGACTCCCAACAGTGATTTAGCCGCAGGGTTCGCTTGAGTAATCACACCATTTTCATTGAGAACCAAAACAGTATCTGATACAGTATCCAGCGCAGTAATAAAGCGGCTTTCTGCCACTTCCCTCGCTTCAGCAATTGAGGCAATTTGCGGCAAAGTAGTCCAACAAGCGATCGCCACTGCCATAAAGGCAAGAATCATCAATAGAATAGCTAAGAGATTATCACCAGCATCACCTGGAATTTCGTCTAACTTTTCCTTTACCATCCAAGTGATCGTCGCAGCGCCACAAACCAATGCTACTATGACTAATACTTGTAGACCAACAAAATCTTTAATTCTTGTGCTGTAGGGAGGACGACGCTGTATCCACCAATGGGGATGAAAGGGAGGAAAGGCGATCCGTCGGATGGCAGTATCAGCTACCAAAATTATGAGCGGAAACAGCAAACCCGCCACAAAGTCACGCCACTCCCAAGCTAAGCCGCCGACGACTAAGACAACCGTCTCCACCAAACAAAACCCAAGAGACAACCAAGGCCATCGTACCTCTGATCTACCCCGACGTAACCAAATACCGAAATGGAAACCAATTATCGACACCAAAACACCAACACTGGCGACCATGACCAAACTGGCTGTATTTCCCCAAAGCAGAAAAAATAGACTGAGTATAAAGCTAAATATTAAGCTCGGTTGCAGTACACCTTGGCGAGAAACCACAGCCAAGACAGGCGATAAGTATCCATCTAAAGCAAGTTGGTACAAAATACGGGGAGAGTTGCAAACTGCTGTGGCAGCAGCTAGAAGCGCAGTAGAGGACATCCAAAGTGAGACGATCAACGCAGCTGACTTTCCCCAGAAGGGTGTAGCTGCTGTTAACAAAGTTTGGTATATGTTGTCAGGCTCAGTTGTTGTCCCTAACCGCATTAGTACCCAAGAACAACCCAGAAACACAATTGGGATAAGAGTCGCAGCTAACGGTAAAAAACGTAAAGTTCTATTAGGCTCGCGGCTATCAGCAACAAAGGAAGAAGCGGTTTCACAGCTACAGGTGGCGAAGACTGCAAAGAAAAACCACTTTGCCCATTCCAAAACAGAGAAACTATGCCAAGTGGTTGGGAAAAAACCAGGGCTGCCTGGGGAAAGAGCTAGCCAGCCAATACCTTGA
>CAZZVG010000486.1:0-5489 GCA_964657295.1 Iningainema sp.
CTGAGTAATATTTGCCTGATGTCCTTTCGCTTCTAGATATTTGATGACCGCTTTCCAACTAGAACCATCGTGCCAGGAACCGTGAACCAAGACAAAAGTTGACATAGAATCGCTCCTTGAATATGTAGGATGAAAATCAAGCCCGTCCTTGATCGCTTGAAATGGGCGCAGACTGAAAAATTTGTGTTGCAAAAAGGACAAAAGCTTGCCATGTTTCGCGATCGCATCAATTTGAAATTTCGCTGCTAGTCACGTCCTGCCACAATAATCTTTTCTGCTAAACCGACAGGGTTAGAAAACATCACCTCATGACCACCGGGCATCTGCACGAGCCGAAATAGCCCCAAGCGGCTAGACATTCTGGGATGCCAACCCCACTCGCCTTGAGGTAGGTTAATGTGGTTTCAATTTTGACTTGTTTGCGGTTTGAAGCGTTCTTGTTTGCAGTTCCTTACAACTAGCTTGATAATTAAATCAGACTCAGAAAAACTTGCCCCATTTCTCTTCCGAAAAAAACAGCAATCAACAACTTTTAAAAGTGATGCTGACATAGCTACTCGTGGACTTGCAATTGCTACTCTAAAAAGAGAAATTAAACAAGGTTCTATACTATGGCATGATGCGCAACTTGCGATTCAACAGTTGCGCTACGGGAAAAGTATGGAGGATGCGATCTCTCTAACTGGTGTTCCTACTTCTGTTTTTGAGCAGCTAATTCGATGGGGGCAAGCTGAGCCGTGAAAGTGAAAACTGAAAATCTTATTTTGGTAATGATTTCTGCCCTAGTTTTTACGTTAACGCCATTTTGGCTCCCAGCAGGCAAGACGCAGGAATCTTCTATTCCAACGGTAACTTACAGGATAGGGAAATATACATTCGAGTCTCCAAATTGGTCACGAATAACATGGAGCAATTTACCATCTGTATCACAATCAGGTTCTATCACGGTCCCACAAGAATTTGTTTCAAAAATAGGCTACGATCCATCACGTTCTTGGAATGCTGGGCAGAAACCGGATTCCATAACCATGCTCGGAGATGTGGAGGATGCTTTCAAAATAAGCTCGCTAACTCTCAAAAATATATCAGCAATGTTATCAACGAACAAGAGCCTAACTCTTCAGGATATTGGACTGATAAAATGGCAAACTCCGGTATCGTTAGTCAAAGCAATTTCCGCGTTAGGCAGTCTTGATGTAAGTCAAGTCAAACCTATTGAGGATTTATTTAGTCAAGCAGGTATTTCTAGTAGTGGTACGATCGCTCAAATTTTAGAGTCCAATACACAATTGGCAAACCTGACATTAGGTAGTTTAGACTTAAGTCAATATTCCATTAATTCAATCCCTACTCTTACAGACACTGAACTGAATAAATTTAAGGATTGGCAGAAGAGTTATATTAACCAAGTTCCAGGGCTAAATAAACTTCCCTTGGACAAATTACCGCAACCGATCAGTGCTGGTGTTAATGTCGTGGGTATTGCCTCAGTTGTCTTAGGCAAGGCTGAGCATGGAGATCCAAAAGTGGGCGATAGCTACTATATTTCTGGGCTTGTTGATAGCACGGACAAAACTGTTCCAGTCGCATGTCAGTCAGGTAAAGAATGTGCGTACATGGAGCTAGGCGATTTCTCCAGTAATGGGGTGCTGTACGGTAAGCGCTGGGTATCCGGTTTATCTCAGAAAGTGAAAGGAGGGTTTGGAATACTAAGCAGTGTCAACGGGGGGCTGGAACCGACTGGGCGGCTTGTTTATGGCTCAGGCTTTAAAGTGGTGCTGGCTGAGATCAACGAATCTACTGGTACTGCCGAGTTTGGACTCTACTTTCGAGCCTGCGCTCACATTCCCTTTGGCGGAAAAACTTGCACCCCCTACTTCATTGGATCGGTGCCTTGGCTGCCAGTCAAAGAGAATGATCTAGTCGTTGTGGGGACGGGGCGATGACAAAAAATCCTCATATTAGCAATCACTCTCAAGCGGATGCCAATCAGCTCATTCCGCCTGAATTGCAGAAAACACTGTACTCTCCCATCGGGCTTGCGTTCCTTTTTTGTGTACTGGCGTTAATATTAGTCCGCTTGATTGATGCCAGAAATCGAGGAGCTATACTGGCTCGCGCACGTTGGGCAGGGATCGGGCAGAAGAAGGCAGCGCGAAAACTTGCTTGTCAGCAAATCCGGGAGCGCAAACATAATCGGGTGGTGTTGTTTATTGGGACGCCGAAAAATACTCGGGTGGCGATCTCAGGCAAAAAAAGAACAACTTATCTGACAGAAGACCCATCCAGACTATACCTGCCAGATGCTCAACGCGGCATCCTCACGTGTGGAGGACCAGGGAGCGGAAAAACCTTTTCGATGATCAACCCATTGGTCAGAAGCGCGATTAATCAAGGCTTTCCGATTATATTGTACGATTTCAAATACTCGCATCAAGAATCACCTAACGCTCCAGCCAAAGGCATGGCAGGCACTTTGGCGGGATATGCAGTACAACATGGCTATAGGGTGGATTTACTAACCCCAGGTTTTCCCGAATCATCCATTGCTAATCCCATCGATTTTTTACGGAACGAAACCGATGCAGAGATGGCTCGTCAATTGGCGATCGTCTTGAATCGCAATTTTAGGCTGTCATCTGGGGAGAAAGACGGGGGCTTCTTCTCGAATGCCGGGGATCAACTGGCACAAGCAATCTTTTTACTAGCAAAAGGATCTTGCTTTCCAGACATCATGATGTGCCACGCAATTTTGAGGCTGCCGAAATTAATCGAAAGAATTTCGCAAGCAAACCTTCATCCTTGGGTAGAAGCCAGCTTTTCGCAGTTTCTCTCAGTGGCTGGATCGGCGGAAACAGCCGCCAGCATCGTGGGCACAGCCGCAGGGATGTTCACGCGGTTTATGATTCCTTCCGCTTTAGCAGCGTTCTGCGGACAGACAAACCTCCTGCTGGATTTAAAAGGTCGGCAGATGGTTGTATTTGGTCTGGATAAGGAAAAACGGGATGTTGTTGGTCCCCTTCTAGTTTCAATCCTTCACCTATTGGTCAGCCGGAATGTTTCCTCTAAGCGCTCATCCCCCTTAATTCTTGTTCTTGATGAGCTACCCACTCTCTATCTACCTGCTTTGGTGGATTGGCTGAACCAAAATCGAGAGGATGGCTTGGTGTCGATTTTGGGATTTCAAAACTTATCTCAATTGGAGTCAGCCTATGGAAAAGAAGTCACAAATGCAATTTTTGGTGGGTGTGCGACCAAAGCATTCTTCAATCCTCAAGATGATGTAGCGGCAGAGCGATTTAGCAAATTTTTGGGTGAGGAGGAAATCAAATATAAACAACGGAGTCGCAGTACAGGTGGTAAATCAGGGGCTAGTATCACAAATGCCGATCAAAATAATACTCGTAGTTTATTTGAAGTTAATCAGTTTAACTCCCTACCAGAAGGGAAAGCTGTCATAGTTAACCCAGGCTTTCGTTCTCGAAAAGAAATTGGCTTGCCACTACTGGAGCAAATTTGCATACCGAAATCTGACATTAATACCGAGAAGATAAGTATTAAAACTTGGTACAAAACTCAACAAGAAATTATCTCAAGTTCCAGACTGAAAGAGCCTGCAGGAGAAGAAATGAAAATCCGAAAAATCGAGGCGGAAAAGCTACTGCCTTTAGTGGATAGTACGAGTAAAATTATGGAAAATTTTGATAATCTTTAGGAGCATAAAATGATTCATGAACAACGGCAACTAACATTTGCTGAAATCGGAAAAATTACTGCTAAATTTCCTCAGGAAATAGTAAACATTTGTGACAAATATTCAATTGCTGTTTTGAATGCATTGGAATTTTTAGAAACTCCACCACTGCCTAATGGCTACATACCTAGTGTCATTGAAATATATTATGCAGATACCTTTGGTCCACAGGTATTTATCTTGGATGGAAAATTGCAAGAGTATGTATCAATCGAAGAAATTCAAAAAAATCATAACTCAATTTCAGTCCTAATTGATTACGACTGGGCGTATATTCAAATTGAGAATAGAGTGATATTAGACAGGCTAGGGGGTGTAATTATGCCTGAAGTATTGGTAAACCCAGAAATACTAATTTATTCAGTTTTATCTGAGGGGATAGATTGATGATTGACCCATCGGACAGTAAAGAAATAAAACAGGATTATTTGTCCATCTTAGAATCTCTTTTAGAAAGAGTTAAAGAAAGTGCAAAATCTCAAGGATATAACCCTAGCAATGATGTTTCAATTCAGGTAGGAAGTAAAACAGTTTATGAAAGTTTGAACGAAGAAGAGCCTAAACTAAACAAACTAACGCCTGAAATAGTTGCCACTATTAACAAAGCAATTTATGAACCGAAAAACTTCAAAGGAAAAGCTTCCAATCTCCATGAGAACACTAACTCTTGGCAAAGACATTAGCCCAATTATGGGCTTTGTGATGGAGTTTGTCCTCACTTTTTTTTCTGGTCTTTAGGCATCTCCAGAGAATAAAATGCCCAGCCGTCTAATTGAAAGGACTTCCGATACCTGCAAAAAGCTGTGTGTCCCAGCTTAAAAGGCTGGGACACGGCTGAGCATTTTATTTTTTGGAGCTCCCTTACTGTGTTCGTAACTATTCGCAACAGCGATAAATCCTCATGCCCCAAGATAGGTGGGCTTTTCATTGGTTTTTAATAGAGTTTTAATTCAGTTGAGCTAAAAATCATGAAAATGACTTTCCAACATCAAAGATTCCAAAAGACAATCTTAGGATTTGTTACCAGTGTATTTTTGATAATCTTCATCACAAATTATAGCTATGTAGAAATTCAGAAGAAAGAAATATTTTGACTTTTCTTGCAATCCACATTAATCCTCTCAAGTGCATTTTTCTGGTTGCAATATGGGATAAAAAACATCTTAAAAAGTACTAGTTCTATGCAGAAAATTAACCGAAAAAAAGAAGATAAGATTGCCAACTTAAAAGTTGAAATTGATTTGTTTCAGCAGAAAATTAAGAGGCAAACAGAACAATTGAATCAGAAACAAAGTGAAGTTAATCAAACTCAAATAGTTACCAACATATCTTTACACATCCGTCAACACTTAAATCAAAAAGATATTTTCAGAACAACAGTTGAAGAACTTCAAGATTTACTGTCAGTAGAACGAGTAGCTATATGTTGCTTTAATACCGATTGTAGTGGAACTGTCTTGAGAGAAATTACTGAGAAAAACTACCCAGAAATTGCTAGCGAGCAGATAGATGATCTTTGCTTCAGTCGGCAACGCTGGCGACAGTACAAAAATGGTTACGTCAGTGCAATTAATGATATTTACTCTTCAGAACTTTCTGAATGTTACGTCAACTTTTTAGAGAAAATGGGGGTCAGAGCCACCCTGGTTGCTCCGATTATTCAAGGAAAGCATCTGTTTGGGTTGTTGATTGCTCATAAATGCGAAAAACCACGCGTTTGGCTGAAATGGGAGAT
>CAZZVG010000487.1:0-3908 GCA_964657295.1 Iningainema sp.
TGACTCAAAAATTTTCTCATTGTTTCATCACTGGAATTTTGACCCCAATGGCGATACGGCTTAAGCCATTATTGAAATATTACACAATCATCAAATTTTTTATAAAAAAGTAACGTTATCAATAGCTTGAGTACAATACACTCTTGTCCCTCTCCGCGAACCCCGATACCAAGTTTGGGATTGAGGACGTTTAGCTGTCGCTAGGTTCTGCAACTCCTCTACGGGGAACAAAGACTCATCTTGATGGAAGAATTCCTGGTAATATCACAAATAAGGATGTGAGGAGAGTGCATAAGTAGACGGCGATCGCATGTATATATTTATGTAAGTTTGTTAAAGTTGAAAATTATACTAATTGATTTACTAATCAAATTTAACTCTATTGATTGTAAGGTAAAAAAATGCAAAATCTTCGAGGCGTATGGATACCAAATGTTCCGTATAGTCAAGTTCTCGATTCTAGAAAAAACACTGCTGAGGCGATGGATTTCCTGAAAAAGATAGGATGCAATGTTGTCTTTCCTGTTGTCTGGAACCAAGGATACACACTTTTTCCTAGCAAAGTTATGCAAAAGTATGGATTCAATGCTATTTCTCCATATTTTGCCGTTCAAAAACGCGATCCTTTGGCAGATGTCATTTCCCAAGCTCGTCGGGTGGGGCTTGCAGTTATCCCTTGGTTTGAGTACGGTTTTATTGGCTCTTTACTTGTAGATGGTAGTCCAATCTTGAATAAAAAGCCACAATGGGCAGCTCGCGATCGCCAAGGAAAAATGCTTACAACACCTCCTTACATCTGGATGAATGCCTTAGATCCAGAAGTTCAGCAATTTTTCCTCTCACTCATTCTAGAAGTTGCTCAAAACTACAACGTTGACGGTATTCAACTCGACGATCATTTCGGCTTGCCAGTGAATGGTGGCTATGATGATAAAACGACGAGCTTGTATCGTCAGCAATACAATCAAGAGCCACCAACCAACGTCAAAGATCAAAAATGGATTCAGTGGCGAGCCGATGTTCTCACCAAGTTTTTACGCCAGCTTTACCTGTCTGTCAAGAAGATTGGGGTGCAAAAGAAGAAGCCTCTCCTTGTTTCAGTCGCACCAAGTGTCCAACCGTTTGGGATCAATAGCTTCCTTCAAGACTCAGACACATGGGTTAAAGAAGGCTTAGTTGATATTGTTAATCCTCAAATTTATCGTCCACAACTTGAAGACTATAAATTTGAAGTCGAAAAAATTCAAGTCACATTCACCGCCACTCAGTTGGAGAAGTTTGCACCTGGAATTGCGCTCATCGGAAGTTCACAGGATCTTACTTATAGTGACGTAATGATGCGTCTTGAATGTAACCGTGAAAATGGTCTAGATGGTTACGTGTTTTTTGAGTATGAAAGGTTACAACAGTTGTATTCTAATTTTTTGATCACACGCAGTAGCAATGTTGAAACATTTTTGACTTCAGTAGTCTAAGTTACTAAGTGCAAATCGACATCTGTCCCACTTAAAGAATATTTATATTTATTTGATCTCTAAGAACACGTTGTTTGTTATACCTTAGAGACTCGGTCTGTAAGCAATTTGCTAGTATTCCTTTCTGTTTCTATAGAATTAGTGCATAAGTTGTTTTTGCCTACACCTAATTAAGAATACAGAAAGTACAGCTTTGTAGCTTTCCTTGTGTTAATGCATTAGTCAATAAAGTTCAGGTAGGAGAATTTATCTACTACCCTGACTTTGTCCTGCAACGTCACAACTGAACGATATTGATGCATAAATTCTAAATCGATAGAAACAGGATTTTCATGATGACTCAACAAGTAGTGAATCAACAATCAGTCCGTGAAGCACCTGCTGCCAACCCCTTGAAAGATTCAACAGCAAACACACAGCAAATAGCTATAATTAATGAGCCTGTTCTCCGTGTAGATAACATTCAAGGCAATATTCTCAGTGGGTTCAATAAAGACTTCCAGACACTCATTTTCCTGGAGATTGAAAATCCAAATGCCTTTAAGCAGTGGCTTAAGACGCAGATAAAGTTTATTGCTACCGCGTCCGAAGTCATCGCTTTCAACCGCCTATTCAAGTTCACTAGAAAACGCCGCGACAAGGAAGGCACTGTTAAGGCAACTTGGGTGAACCTCGCCTTTTCCTTTGAGGGGTTGACTAAACTCACAAAAGATGCTATATCTTTCAGCGATACATCATTTAAAGCTGGACTGGCAGCACGTGCCAAAGACTTGAAAGATCCAGTGGATGCTAATGGCAAGCCTATCGGTTGGCTTGTTGGCGGACCGGATAACGGCAAAGTTGACGTCGTTTTCATTGTTGCAAGTGATGAGCGTGCAGATATGCTGTCAGAAGTCGCACGGATTTTAGGCAGCGTTGTCGGATTTACCGATGGAAAAGGCAAAGCTCTAAGCAGTGGAGCCAAGATTACATTTATCGAAGAGGGAGCTAGCCTTCCACCACCGATCGCAGGATCTGAGCATTTTGGCAACTTAGACGGAATATCGCAACCTGGTATTCGTGGCAGGGTTTCGGATAGTCCCAATGACTTTCTTACCCCCCGACAAAACCCAGAGAACCGGAATCAGGGTAAACCAGGGCAGGATCTTCTCTGGCCGGGAGAGTTCGTTTTCGGCTACGCGGGTCAGAACGAGAACGCTCAGAAACTGGAAGATAGTAAAGGTGATATCGTGTCGGGTGGAGCAAGCTGGGCAGAAGATGGCTCTTTCCTTGTATTCCGCCGCCTACGTCAAGATGTGTTCAAATTCCATCAGTTTCTCAACAAAACTGCTGCAAACCTGAACACCAACCCTAGAAAAGTGAGTGCGAAGCTTGTTGGACGTTGGTCAAGTGGCGCACCTACTATCCGTACACCTGAAATTGATACCCCAGCAATGGGTAATGATGACTGCGCGAATAACAATTTTGAATTTAACGATGGGGGAGAGTTACAAAATCAAGTAACCGTCAACGCAGACGATTGCAAGGATAATTTTCCCACGTCCAGATTTCCTGACAATGATGTTGTCCCACCATCCAAGGATGCGACGGGTATTCGCTGCCCGTTTATCGCTCATACTCGCAAGTCGTATCCACGTAACGACAAAACACCTGGAGGTATAGATCCTAAGACTGGACAAATCAGTATTGATCGCAGCGAAGTCACGACTCAAAAGCACCGCCTGCTGCGACGTGGCATTCCTTTCGGTCCCATCTCTCCTTCAACTCCGGATAATCCACAACCAGACATAGACTTTGTTGATCGCGGTCTCCACTTTCTGGCGTATCAGACCTCAATTGTTGGTCAGTTTGAGTTTGTCACCCAGTTTTGGGTCAACAATAAAGACTTTAGCACGCAGGCTGCTACTAATCACGAATGTCAGGGTAAACTGCCCCTTGGTCAAGATCCAATCATTGGTCAAAGTACTGATGCCAATGGCGATCGCACAA
Organism: Iningainema sp.; assembly: GCA_964657295.1. Classification (GTDB taxonomy): domain Bacteria; phylum Cyanobacteriota; class Cyanobacteriia; order Cyanobacteriales; family Nostocaceae; genus Rhizonema. The sequence continues at coordinate 3,465 of CAZZVG010000487.1, forward strand.
GGAAGTTCTTCATCCGCTTTGAAGATAACCAATCTAAGCCTCAATGCCAGGAATTAACCGCACCTGAGGACTGGGTTATTACTACCGGTGGTGGCTACTTCTTCGCACCATCGATTAGTGCTTTGGAGAAGGTTTTGTCAAACTGATAGATTAGAGGTAGGCCTACCGCTGAACTGCTACCATCCATTCAAGACACTTCTGCATCTGTTCGTACATGGTAGCAGTATCGGCATGATATCTCCGTCCATGACCTGGTAGCACCCACTCAAACGAGTAATTAGCTAAATTACGCATCGATTTGATCTGTTCTGAGTAAGAATACCAGCAGAAATTATTAAAGGCAATGAGTTGCTTGTCTGTATCTGACCAAGCGAGATGATCACCAGTGAAGAGAAACTTGTTTTTGTATAGTAGAACAGTGTGTCCTTTGCTGTGACCGGGAAC
>CAZZVG010000487.1:3918-5480 GCA_964657295.1 Iningainema sp.
AACTGGAATAATTAATAAGTCGGGAGCCAGTTGATATGGTTCTACGCCTGTAAGCTGCATTTCGACACTGCGAGTTCCTGCGGTAATGTCATCCTGATGAAGAATGCGATCGCACCCAAAATGGTCGGCAAACTTCTGATGATCCGCCACATCATCTCTATGCGTCAGGTACATATAACGTATCCCCCCCATCTTTTCCAACCGCTTTACCAGTGGTGGTGTAAACCGGGGAGAATCAACTATAATGTTACCTTCTGGTAGTTGAATAAAGTAGCTAGCAGCACCGAATGACTTTTCCGAGTGGTAGCCGCAATTGTAAACATTCTCCTCTATAGCGATCGGAAAACTTAATTGAGCGACTTGAATATCTTGCGGCTTCTCAATTGTACCAATAGAACTGGTAGGGCAAGCTAACAAAGCTTGAAGTGCCTGTAATCGTTCCGTCTCGTTAGCTGGTTGATGATAGACTGCTGATTGTTCGCTATCTTCAATAAATACCTCTCTTGCCATCCACCGGCAGGTATCACAATCAATACAGGAAGTATCAACGTAAAAATCGCCGCTAACATTTTGGGAGCGGCGTAGATTTAAATGAGCCATACTCTTAACCTACAGGGTGATAAACCTTCTATCACTACGCTAGCAAAATCATCATTAAAGTGGACACAATATGCTACACTTCTGATACTATTTGCTCTCCAATTCGTTTCATCACGCGCAACACCCGATACAAACCATTATCAGGAACCTCTAGCAAAGAGAAATTCGTGGACAGCGCATATCGAGACGGCTGTTTGATCAGCTTGACAAAAATAAAATCATCTCCGTTTGTCACCAAACCAAACGCAGGTTGCTGGGAAACTGGATTAGCCATCATGTAAACCACAGCTTGGGGAATCGCATCCAAACAGGCAAACATTGACGACTTAGACTCGACAAACACCAACCAAAACAAATTTTGTAAAACTAGAGCGTCAACTCTTCCTCTTAAAATTTCATCTCGCTCCTGATGCGTAATTTCAACAGACACCTCTGCTCGAATTTTAAACGGAGGCTCACAAAATCCAGCTAGATACAGTAGAGGAGATAAGATGAGCAGGTTAACTGTACCCTCTGTTAACGGTCCATCCGCTCTATGATAAGCATGAATCTGCCTCACCCGATCCAACATCGCTGTTTCTTCCCCAGTTAACTCAGGCAAGTTTTCAAACCTCTCTGGGAAGAACTGCAAATCAATTTCACGGATTAAGTTGAAGCGAGATTCCACCTCATTGAGAGACTTAACGACATCGGTTACAGCCAGTCTGGTTACCATATGGGTTTCTCATTTATGTTAATCTAAACGCATTACTATTTTAGAGAAGGTCTATTTGCCGGAAAATTGCTGTAATAACATTGGCGAGGTTGCAGAAACTATCTCATTTATAGCTCTTCCCACTCTTCTTTACTAATACTAGCTTGACGCAATATTCTAGCTAGTAAGTTTGGACTGATATCTCCTTGGTGGGGATTCGGAATTGTCAGTTTAAATTCAGCTTTTACCATGTATTGATGCTTACTAG
>CAZZVG010000488.1:0-5476 GCA_964657295.1 Iningainema sp.
AGATGTAGATGGACACCTTAACCGATTCAATCGAGAAGCCAGGAACTTTTTCCACTGGTGCATCACCCCAGAATTACACAGAGTCTTGGAACCAGAAACTATCGAAGGATAGACAAAAGGAAAGGCCACCTATTTCTCCTGATGCTAATGTACCGACAAATACTAAATTATCAAGTGTGAATCTAGATGATTTAAAAAATTATCTTCAACATCACAATACGAGCCTTTCAATCGACGATTACGTTCTTTTAAATTTATTAAGACAGGCTTTATCAGCAAGTCCTAATCCGCTAGGTCAAAAATCCTTGGATGAATTAACCCTAATCTATACACCAACAGTACCTGTATTGAGGTTTGTAGAGCTAAATAATTATCCTGTCAAAATCAAAGAGTACTTTGAGCAGTTGCACGCTAGTGAAAAGGATGAAGATGCTCTATACGAAATTGCAGAAGCAATAGTTGAATGGTTGATAGAGAATCCAGAAGAATTTCAAACAAGTCTGGCAGAGCAACTTCAGAATATGCCTTCAACGGCTAGTCGTATTCTCATAGTTTCCTTACGTAACGCTGAAGCCCAAATCAATAACAAAAATTTACTTGATGTCATGGGTGATTTCTTGCAATCAAGGGATAAACTTTTAGCACAATCCTCTGCGGCATGCCTTTTAACTTGTGGTGGTCTCCCCGGCAAAAATATTGTGCAAAGAACACTTTTAGAACACAATTTGCACCATTATCAATTGGTTCAAGGCATAATGGAACTGTTAAATTAAGTCACTTTTAATCCCCTCATTTCATGAAATTTAACGCAATCCCTTGGTGGCTCAAAAAGCCTTGTAAAGGCTCTAAACAGCCCAAGTATCTAGTGCGTCTGTGTAGGAGCCTAGGAGATTTTGAAATGATTGTAAGTGAGGCGAGCAAGTGTACAGATAAATGCTGGCAGCCGGATTTGATCGAAAGAGTTATCCGGCAAGTACTAGGAAATGAAGCTTCGGGCGTTTCTACTTATAATGCTGATACAATCCACCCTTTTGATGTTGGACATGCTCTTGGAGTGATAGCAGAAGGTATAAGTCAAGGGGATTTTCGTACTAGCAGAGGGAAGAAACGAAAATCAGCTTGTACTAGAGGCTCATTAATTATTCCAGTAACTTGTCTTCCAAACACGACCCATTATGAGTTTACTCCGAAGAATAACCTAAATTTTTATCCAGCTAATCACCGTCACTTTGATTTAAGTATTAATGATGCGGAAGAGCTAGCAACCATAATTTTAGATGGCATTCGTAATCGAGCCATAAAATACACATTTATTAAAAATGAACCGAAAACTTATAAGCTAACTTACCATCTTCAATCTGTCATCGCTTACTCACATTGCCTTCAGGTTTTTGGAAACTTGAATCACTCTGAACCGCCATCTAGTTGGGCTAATGGAAAAGACCTAACAGCAAGTGAACAAATCGAAACTCTCCAATACTTGGCACAAGTACAAGTAGAGTAAATTGACACGCTATCGCGTAGCGGCCAATCGTCGCTCAAGTTGCTGGGAACACTCTTTGTTAAGTTCAACCCAGGCTTATGACATCCCTCGGCGCTGCTTCAATACAGTTAACCTTAGATCGTTCCCAGTTTGATCGCGACTTAGCTCAACTTGCGAGCGAGAGTGCCCCTAGCTTTACGCCACGGCTGAAGCTGAATGCTAAAGATTTTAACCAGCAAGTATTAGGGTTACAAGGGTTCATCCCCACGCTCTCAGTCCCTGTAAGTCTGGATACCTCAAGTATCCGTACAGCCGATATCAGGCGGCAATTCAGCGATATTGGTAGAAATGCCGCATTAGGTTTTGCGGATGGATTTGCAGGGGCGGACAAGGGTGTTGAATCAACGATTGATTCATTAGTTAAGAATGTCAAATCTCAGCTTGACATTCATTCGCCCTCACGGGTGTTTCGTGAAATCGGTAAGTATGCAGCTGATGGATTGGTGCAGGGATTGGGAGATATTGATGAAGCGAAGCTAAAGGGAGTCGTTACTCAGATTGAGGATTACTTCAAAGCTTCAAAAATTGAATTATATCCAGACACTGAAGGATTTGAGAGAAAGGTTCGCTCAGTTACTTCAAAGAAATACTCAACGAGTATTGGATTGGATGCTGATGATTTTTCAGACAAGATAGAGAAGAGTTTTGAGAAAGCTCTCAAGCGAGTTGAGGGGAAGGGATTTGGTAGTGGATTAATAGGAGCGATCGCCTCCCCACTAAAATTTGCAGGTGGATTGCTCAGAGATTCAATCACAGGTGTATTTGAGGGCTTTGGCGCACCAATCGGTGAGAAGTTGGGAAGTGGCATCGCTAAGGGCGTAGAATCTCAGGTGAGTGGGGTTATCGGTAGCGTGGATGCGTTAGGCGAGAAGATTGCTCAACGGTTGCCGACGGCTATCCAGTCCAAAGTTAAGCAAACACCATTACTCAATTCGATTTTTTCGTCCCAAGCGGTAACAGATTCTCAGAAGAATGCGTCTGCTTTTTTGAGAGAACAAGTTGTTGGGAAAGACGAGGTACTAACCGAATCATTAGCCTTGACAACGAGAAATCGCGATCGCTTCTCCATACGTAAGGCTGAAGCAGCACGCGAAGCTGGACGTCAATATGATCGTGCAATTGTCGATGCACCAAAAGACTCAATTGCTATTCAATTGCGTAAACTTGCCGCGCAACAAGCGGCTGCCCGACAGGACGCTGCACAAAAAGAATTAGATGAATTTGTATCAGGCAAGGAAGCGCTAGTCAAGGAAGCAAAAAAGCCAAAAGATAAAGCAAAAGTTGAAGAGCAAAACCTCCTTCAGGAGACGGCACTAACAAAAAAACTACAAGCAGCAACCATAGAGAATGCAAATGCGAGAAGTCAGTTGAGTGCTTTGCGATCGCGTTCTACAAAAGCTTTAGCTCAACTTAATATTATCGGCGTTGATACATATCCTCTCGCTAATGCAGAAAAGGCTCTTTCTCAAATTAAAGCTAAGGGAGAGAAGAACAAGAAGGAATTAGCTGAATCGCTTCAAAAGCTATATGCTGATAGACAAACTGTTCAATCAGCCCTAGAAAGTGCATTAAACACGAACGATAAAGAAGCAGCTACGACTGAATTTAAGCGGTCAAAAGTACTCGATGATCAAATAAACAAAGCTGAGCAACAATTCAAAAAATACACAGCAGCATACAAGCAATCTGTTATCGATGCAAAAGCCGAAATAGCAGAGGCTAAGGCTCAGTTGATACAATCCACAGCTTTTCCGGAAATGAATGCTGAACAAGTTGCGCGTTCAATTTCGCCACGACAAAAAATTAACTTAAAAAAGTACCAAGCTTCTACTGGGACAAATGTAGAAGATCTAAAAATTCAAAAAAATATTTTAGGGGCAGACTTACAGCAGCAAGTAACAGCTTTAGGTGGGGATGAGGGACGTAAAAAAATTGAAGACATTAGAGAAAATATTCGCAATCAAGAGAAAGTTGCTCAAGAAGCTCTTGATTCAGCGAAATCTAAAAAATCTAAAGCATTAGCTAAACCACAAACCGATAAAACGCAAGCTTTTATTGCCGCAGCAGACCAAACAATCAAAGCACAAATAGCATCTCTTCTAAAAATTAAAGCACGACTCGAAGTTGTAGATACAGCATTAAGACCATTAGAATCGTTAGAACTTCAAATTAAGGAATTAGATTCGATTGTTGAGGCAGGTGAAGCACAACAAAAACAAATTGAAAGCATTGTTGACAAGAAAGTTGCAGAAATTGACAAAGCTGAGGCACTTCTAGCCCAGAAATCTAAAGGTGCGCCACAACAGGTTGCCAAACCGAATGCAACTTATGCAAAAATCGTTCAGTCAGCAGCGGTGATCGCAGGGCTTAAACCAATTCCAGAGAATCTCATCCCAAAACTAGAAGCTTCCGCAACAGAGGACAACGAGAGCAGAGGTAACTATAGTTTCAAGACCAATACCCACAGCTTAAGACCAGATTTATACAAGCAGCTACAAACAAACGATATTGACAAGATTTCGGAAGAAGCGATTGGTAATATCTTACACGAGATATTTCACGCATTCCAACACGGATTTGGGAAAGCGATCGTAGACAAAACTGGCAAACCAATGGTTGAGTTGCAACCAACACCAGAAGAGTTACTAAGAGTAAAAGATAAAATCGAGTCATCTGTATCTTATCAAAGAGAGGGGAGAAAAGATTTAAGTCGAAAATTAGAGACTGACGCAAACGTCTTTGAGTTGAGAAACACGAACACCGTTACAGACGCATTAAAACGCGAACAGTATGGGAGACAAGCACTTTCTTTGGGTGGCGTTGCCGGATCAAAGATTAGCTTGATAGAAGTTAACAAACTTTATGAGCAAGGCTCAGCTTTTATAGCGCAGGCAGTAGAGTTAGGTCACGATGTTACAGAAATCCGTTCCCGACTCATGAAACAGGCTTCAAGTATTCGCTCAAGAGCAGAAAGTGTTGGAGCTAAATCGCTTGATATGCCGTCGCTGAGTACTGAAGAAATCAAGCAAATTGTCCAAGAATATCAAGGGCTACTCAAAGAAATCGAGAAGATACAAAAAGAAATTCCAGTTTTACAGGCATCTCTTACTCCGATTACTTCAAATCCAGACTTAGTCCCATCTACTCAATCTCACAGGACAGAGTACCCAGATTCCATCACTTCACAAGAAATAAAAGACCCCTGGATTGATGAAGATCCAGGCATTGGAAACCGTAGCAATCTCAGGGATGACCTACTCATTCAGCTTCAAAAACCCCAGTTGAAGAAATTAGCCAAAGACTTAGGCGTTACTGGAGTCTCGAAGAAGAATAAGCCGGACATTGTAGACTCAATTTTAAAGTCCGAGCTTCCAGAGGAAACCATTCGAGCAAAATTACCAACATTCAGAATACCAACAGAAAAAATAATTGAAAATGTAACGGAAGTTTTGCAGTTAACTAGTTCTGAACTAGTTAACCTCACTCAAGAAACTATAAACGACGTTGCGTCTGCTTTAAAGTCAATCAAAGCCTCCCCCAAGGGGTCAGAAAAGCTGGCAAGTTTACAAGACTTGCTTAAAGTAATTGACGAACTCGAGCTTACTTATATTGCCGCCAAAACTAAGATTTTAGATGAAGAGCTTAAAAATACTTTAGAAGGGCGTATCAAGTCGGTTCAAAAGCAGAAGGTTGCAACAATATTTGAAATGAAACCCCTGCAACCGGGAACTGCTTTATCACTACAAAATGATTCAACACGACAGAGTACCGAGGTAAAAGAATTTGAAGCAGAGTTTGAAAGGGCAAATTTTGATCAGCTTCCTGGAATTTCTCTTGAAAAAGCAAAGCGTATAGGCTCTTCAATGCCACAGGAGGTTCAGCCAAATCTTAGCTTCTATACTGGTAATCCTAATGACTTTTCGCACATCAATC
>CAZZVG010000489.1:0-4717 GCA_964657295.1 Iningainema sp.
ATTTGGCACAGATGGAACTCACATTTGCTTTGAGTGGACTTCGCTACGGTAAATTCGGGAGTTCCGACTTGATTCAGTTTGCCGAGCGGGGCGATAAGTTGATTCTTGCCCAATTCCAACAAGAACTCAAGGGGATTGAAGCCAAGATTAACGCACGCAACCGAGCGCGTTTGGTTGATAGTGGTGTAGAATATCCCTACTTACTTCCGTCTTGTATCCCGAATAGCATCAATATCTAAATAAATACAGTTCAGACTTAGGCGTAGGGTGGGCAGTGCAATAGCAAATTCGAGCAGATACTCACGATCCTATGGGGAACTGCCCACCTTTGGGGCGTATAAATATTACGGCATTATGAATGAATTGCCGAAGCTTCTACTGGCTTTTTGCGTTTCAGTTGAGACAAACCTAACCCAGCGACAACAACTCAGAAAAAAAGTTTTATCTAAGGCGTAATTGTGCAAAAGGCGTTGTTATTTTCCCAGTCCAAAAACTATCAACTTCAGTTCTACCTTTATATAAAAGCATTTCTTTTTTCGCTAGCAGATTTTCAGAAGCGAATTCGAACAAAGGACTAGTACGATCTAAAAACAAACAATCTGGATACTATCCGGATATACTTTTATTAAATTTTGATAATTTAGTAAACAAACCGCGTTGGGAAGATGAATCAATAGTCAGTAAATCTGAGTCGATAGTGTTGGTTATTGAAGTAGTCAGTACCAATTGGAGAGATGATTATCTTAAAAAGCTTGCTGATTATGATGAAATGGGAATACAAGAATACTGGATTGTAGATTATTACCCTTATGGTACTGAATTGATGGTAGGTGAAGGTAAACTACCAACCATTAGTATTTATACTCGAAATGATAAAGGTAATTATCAAAATAAACAATTTAGAGAAAATGACCGTATAGAATCATTAGTATTTCCCGAATTGAATCTAACTGTACGAGAAATTTCTACAGCACAAATGAACTTTTGAACATAGAAAATTTGAAAATTACTTTCAAGGTAAAACATCACTCGCTGAATGCTATTGGGGTGAACAACGCAACCTAGTACTAGGCGATCGCACTACAGGTTACATTGTCATCCCCCAAAGAATTAAAAATTAGAAATTAAAAATGGCTATTCGTTTTTTAATTTCTAATTTTTGCATTTTTAATTCCTCATTGTGCCCAAACAATCAATCTTGGTTCATAAGAACTAGAAAGGTGTTCGTGTTTTGGCAACACTCGCAAAGACAAACCTTGGAAACCGGAGGAGGTGTAGATGATATCAGCCGTATAAGCACTTAACCCTTGTTCCTCTCCTTGGTAGTTCATCACGACTGACAAGCCGTTAACAATCTCACCATTGGCATCAATTGTGCCTTGATATAACTCAACTTGGACATCATCATTTGTGAGAGTTGCCAAATCAACTTTGGCTTTCACACTGATGGTTTGATTCACCTCAATGTCTGTGTTTGAGGACACATCAACATCCTTAATTTTGATGTCGTACCAGTGCTTGGTGAGATTTTCTTTCCAATTTGCTAATTCTTTAGCTGGAGAGTAGTGATCTCCAGTGAGAGTGCGGTAGCGATCGCTTGCTGGAAAATAAGCCCGTTCTGCATATTCTCGCACCATCCGTGCTGTATTGAAGAACGGACAATTCATCCGAATAGCAGCCTTCATTTTCGCAATCCAGTGCCTAGGCAAGCCATCAACATCGCGATCGTAGAATAGAGTTGCGACTTCTTTTTCGAGAATATCGTACAGAGCGTTCGCCTCTATCAGATCCTGGTAATTGGGATCGTCATACATCTCCCCATGTCCAATCGCCCAACCTGTGCGGACATAATCGGCTTCATCCCACCAGCCATCAAGTACACTTAAATTCGGCAAACCATTCATTGCCGCTTTCATTCCACTGGTACCGGAAGCTTCCCGTGGACGACGCGGTGTGTTTAACCAGATATCGCAACCCGCCACCATTAATCGGGCGATGTGAATATCGTAGTTGGGAATAAACACGATCTGCTTTTGCAAACCTTGTTCTTCGATGAAGTGGTTGATTTCGCGGATAAGTTCCTTACCAGGAATGTCTTTCGGGTGTGCCTTACCAGCAATCACAAATTGTACCTTGCGGTGTTTGTCGGAGAGCAAAATGTGCCTGATCCGCTCAACATCACTCATCCATAAGGTAGCACGTTTGTAGGTGGCAAAACGACGGGCAAAGCCAACAGTTAATACTGAAGGATCGAGGACTTCTTGTGCAGAAGCAATTTCGGAAAAGGAAGCACCGCGATCGCGTAAATGCTTGACCAAACGTTCCCGCCCATACAAAATCATATCCAAGCGACAACGCTCGTGGTTCCGCCACAATTCCTCATCAGGAATGGCATCCATTCTCTCCCATAAAGGGTTCTCAGCTGATGCTGATGACCAATTGGGGCCTAAGTAGCGATCGTATAATTCCTGAGTTGATTTGGCAACACAACTACGAGCATGAACACCGTTAGTAATTGCGGTGATCGGAACTTCGTCTACTGGCACATCATGCCACAAACCTTTAAACATCTGCCGCGATACAGTACCGTGCAGTTGTGCGACTCCATTAGAAAATGTTGCCATTTTCAGAGCCAGTACTGCCATACTGAAAGGCTCAGATGGTTCATCAACATTCTCTCGCCCCAAGCCTAAAAATTGTTCTTTGCTCAAGCCAAAGACATCTGCATAGTATTCCAGGTAATACAAAAGCTTGTCTGGTGCGAATAAGTCAATGCCTGCCGGTACTGGCGTATGAGTGGTGAAAATATTCGAGGAAGCCACGACCTGTCTCGCTTCAGTGTAGCTCAACCCCTCTTCCTGAATCAAGATGCGGATACGCTCCAAAGCAGAGAATGCCGCATGACCTTCATTCATATGATAGGCAGTAACTTTATACCCCAACGCTTTCAGTAATTGTACACCACCAATACCCAGCATAATTTCCTGGTGGATACGCATATCAATGTCGCCACCGTAGAGCTGATCTGTGATGTCTTGGTCGTATTCATTATTGGGTTCAATGTTAGTGTCTAGCATGTACAGAGGTACCGTTCCCACTTGTACGCGCCAGACCCTAGCATATACTATCCGCCCCGGATAGGTTACTGTAATTCGCAGTTCTGAACCATCGGGATTGCGCTCTAAGTGCAAAGGCATATTGTAAAAGTCGTTGATTGGATAGCGTTCTTGCTGCCAACCATCGGCATTTAAATACTGGGCAAAGTAGCCTTGCTGATAGAGTAAACCCACACCAACAAGAGGTAGCCCTAAATCACTAGCAGATTTGAGGTGATCGCCAGCGAGAACACCCAAGCCTCCAGAATATATCGGCAAACAATCTACAAGCCCAAATTCAGCAGAGAAATAAGCGTAGCATTCAGAATTTTGGCTCTTAGTTGTGTGATCTGCCGAACGCTGTTTCTGATACCAAGTGCGTTCTTGCAAATAATCTTCCAATTGACGTGCGGCTCGATCCATTTGCGCTAGGAAGCCTTCATCTTCCACAACTTCGGTTAGCCGCACTTGACTTATGGTACCAAGCATGAGAACCGGATTGTGTCGGCTGGATTCCCATAAATCGGGATCTAAGCGGCGAAATAAGTCTTTAGTCTCAACGTTCCAATCCCAATGTAGGTTGTAGGCAAGCGGACGTAGCGGTTCGAGTCGCTCTGGTAGAGAAGGGGAGACGTTAAATGTACGAATAGGCTGCATAGGTTAGCAAAACTTCTGGATGAGCTAATGGCTATTGTTCCCCTTTTTCACTTAAATTAGTCAATTCTTTATACTCTGTTTGTAAATCTACCATGACTTTGTTAAGTTTTAAAAACAATTTTCAAGATCCCCAGACTTTTGATATCTACCCACAAAATACATAAATCTTCACTTTTAACTGCTGTAAAGTTTGTTTTCTTTTCGTGGAAGTTGACTCTGCGTCCTGTTATTCTCTTAATTCATAAAGTCTTTTCTCTGCAACTACAACAATCCCAAAAAGGTTGTGAATATTGTCTGAATCGTCAAGACAAGGCAGTACGTTAAACGTGTTCCCCGGTAGTCCCTCAACTCAAAGTCAAAACACTCCTGAGATAGATTTATTCAGAAATTATTTAAGATTGCGTCTGACAAATATTTTTATTCAGTTAACAAATTTTAACAATTCTTTAAGAGTTGTTGCATTGCTCGCTTTCACCTCGTAAGTTTATAAATCTTCACAAAGTAAGTTACCCCCATGCAGATGAAACATTACTGTGACGAATGGATCAATGAATGGTGTCATGAAAATGGCTGGACAGATTTGTTTGTAGAACGAGACAACAATTACTGGGCTTTTCCTCCTGGGGCAGTCATGCCTGAACCTATTCCTCCTAAAGTACTCAGGTTCATTAAAGCCGAAAAAGGATTAACCTTTGAGGAAAGATGGTGGTCGATATCAGCAGTGATTGGCACAATTGTCGCCATTGTTTCTACTTATCTGTTCAAGTCCCCAATGCCACTTGTTTTTGCATTCGCCTTTGATGCTGTGACGGCGGCTCAACTTGAGATTGAGGATATTTTATAACTTGTGATGCATTGAAATTGCATTTTGACTGGTGCAGAGGCGCTTAGTACAACGAAACATAAATTCGTGGCGTTTTGGTTCGTAGTTGAGGACAGTATGTCCAAGTGTTTCCCAAGGGAAG
>CAZZVG010000489.1:4727-5469 GCA_964657295.1 Iningainema sp.
CGCAACTACGAACTTGTGCAATCTTGTACTTAGTACTGCTATTGCAGGCTCTGTGATAAGTATATTGGTGTTCAATTGTGTTACAACAGGAGACGGGAGAGCCACTCAACGCTTTGTGCTATGAGTAAACTGGCTTATGTACCAAGGAAAAAAATTTCTTAGATAACAAAGGATTTAAGCCTGATAGGATTGTACCAAGATAATTAGAGCTTACCAACAAATTTGGTAAAAATATGCCTAGAAAAGACCAAGGATGGATTACATTTCAGACATCAGAGGAGGAGAAGAAAATTCTCGAAGAGTTCTGCCAGCATTCTCAACGCACCAAAACTGAGATCTTGCGCGAACTGGTACGGGGTTTAAATAAGCAATCCCCACCACCTAACTCGTTACCACCCTCGCCACCAAATATGCGGAGAATCACGGAGGATATTCGCAATCCTAATGCTTATGCTTACGATACTCACACTAATCATGAGGGAGAAATTTTTAGTGACAAGAAACCACTCAAAGTTAGCTCCCGCAATATCTTAAAGGGTGTGATCAAACGAGTTGTCATCGGAGCAGTTAACAGTGAAGTTACGCTGGAGATTGTTCACAAAGTTGAACTCACCTCCATTATCACTAAAGTATCAGCAGAAGAATTAGAACTCGTGGAGGGAGGAGAAGCTTATGCAGTTATTAAGTCTAATGATATAGTAATTGCTAGAGAATAAGAAGTAATGGTAATGGGGAATAGAAA
>CAZZVG010000490.1:0-5448 GCA_964657295.1 Iningainema sp.
TTATAACTATTTCCGTCAAGTTGTCTGTAATCTTACATCAACCCTACATCTCGTGTCAGGCTGATTACGGAAAATTATCAAAAATTTTACAAAAGAACCCGGATAGTCTAACACTACAACCACCTTTCAAGTTGAGGCAGCGATCGTTACTTTACCTTTACTCCCTTCCCGGTACAAGATTACCTATCTTCTTAATTTTCTTTCTTGGCTCTCACAGCGAGGGAGCGGTTCATTAAATTAGGTGATCTACTCTGCGGGTTCTCCTACGGAGTACGGGCGGGAAGGGAGTAAGTGTCCTTTGGCTACCGTATAGACCTGCTATAATCAAAAGTACCTTGCCATGTCTTGCTAATAGCTCTCTTCGTCCGAACCCTAAATCTACCGAACATTAGGTTTTCATACTTGAAGATGAGTATGAGCAAGTCGAAGGACGACTCATAGACAAATTGGTTGGCTTTTACCTGGAATCACTTTAGAAGATTGGCTGGACTTAGAAGTATGAGTTTGGAATTTCAAGGAAAGAAGCTAAAATAGGTAAAGTCTCAGATAGCGAAAAACTTGAGGTTAAATTATGCAGGAAGTTTTAGGAGCAAGAGATGTCGCCATAGCACGTATATCAGGAATTGTTGACAAGTTAATTGCAGGTAATAATCTATATCAGGAAAGATTAGACAAAGAGGCAGTCATGGAAATTTTAGTAAACTTAGTGGATAAATTTTCGCCTGAATCTGTTTTACCTGTTCTAGAACATGAGTTAACAGACAGAATTGATAGTATTTTGGTGATTGAAGCTGTTTCGGGTACGTTAAATGATTTAACACCAGAGCAAATAAAAATGTATGATGAAGCAGTAGAACGGAGATAGTAAGGAATGGGTTATCTCCTCGACACGAATATATTAACGGCTGTTTTGAAGAGGAATCAAAGGATCAACGAAAAGTTAGAGGAAGTACGTTTTCGCGGAGAAGAACTTTTTATAAGTTGCATTGCATACTATGAATCAAAAAGAGGACTACTATATGCAAATGCGACAAGACAGCTATCTAACTTGAATGAAATACGCAGACAATATGAGATTTTATTCTTGGATGATATAGAGATTATCGAGAGAGCCTGCGAAATTCATGCAGATTTAAGACGTAGGGGTTTGACTATCCAAGAGGCAGATATATTGATAGCAGCGACAGCAATGACACGCGGCTTAATTCTGGTTTCCAATGATTCTGATATGCTAAGAATTGAGGGGATTTTTTTAGAAGATTGGCTGCAATCAGAATCACGAATGTGAAATTATCAGGAAAATGCGATCGCATTCCCCAAATACGTATCTCTTATTCTGTTAGCTGATTATTACTGCATGGCGCAATCGGTGTGGTAGTTCTTCTCGGATCCCGGCGACTTGAAAGCTATTTCCCATGCCTCTACACTCTGTTTCTTTTTAAGGCAAGAAGCTAAAATAGATAAATATTAGATAGCGAAAAACTTTAGGTTAGGTTATGCATGAAGTTTCAGGATTTGAATCGAAAAGAGGACTACCATATGCCAATTGAAGACATAGATACCCGACTTCGTAAGAGTTGTCGGGTATCTTGTTTTTCACGAATGATTTAGGACTGCTATATTAGCAAGTCTCTCACTTCTTAAAGACTTGTTTGACGGGTTACTAAATTCCAAACAAAGACTGCAATAATAGCACCAATGACTGCAACGCCGATCCCAGTGATTGATAAGCTAGTAGCTACAAGGGCAAAATGTCCCGTCTGCAAGAAGACACCCAAACTGCCACCGACAAAAGCTCCAATGATTCCGAGCAAAATTGTAGAGATTAAACCACCGCCACGGGCTTGTGGATCGATTGCTTTAGCAATAGCGCCAGCAAGAAGACCTAAAACTATCCAAGCTAAAATATTCATTGTTGTAAGTAGTATGCGAAACGTTTTTAAGCTATGACAACAGAATAGCAGTCCACTCGCTTTAACTTTGTCGCTCTGGAGGTACAATTCCAATCACACTTCAGGATGAACTGTATAAATTGCGGTCACATATCCACAGATATAGATAAGCTAAAACACAAACTTACAGTTCTCTCTTTTCAACTGCATAAATTACAGTCAAGGCAGGGATCTGCGTTACGCCGATATCTCGCTTCTTCCGCAAGTAGCCGCATTGTTTTCAAGTGTCTTCGGCACATGTATGACAAGTAACAATGCCCTAACTGCCATGAATACCGACATTGCCAACCACAAAATATGGTTGCTGTGAAAATACCAAGCTAATATAGCTAAAGGTGTAAAACCTAACATAATCGCGATGAGGGCAGCATTGCGGAGAAGATGTCCTTGTGCCATAGCAGCAAATAAGCCATCCAGTAAGAAGGAAAAGATCGTAAATACCAGGAAGCCCAGTAACCAAGGAACGTATCTTTGAGTTTCAGCTATGAGTTGAGTGTGGTTAGTTAGTAGCCCAAACACAGTTTTAGGAAAGAGGATAGATACCCCTGAGAAGGTGAGTGCTACTGATACACCAGTTACTATTGCTATCTGCAATAAAGGCAGTAACTGCTCTGGAGTTTCTTTGCCTTTAAAATTTCCAGCTAAAGTCTCCGTTGCTAATCCTAAACCATCACAACAGAATGCATGTAGGAGGACTATTTGCAAAAGCAAGGCATTTTCAGATAGCACATTTGTTCCCATTTCTGCACTCAAGCTAGTAAAGATGGTGAAGCAAGTCATAACACATAAATACCTAATAAATAGGTTGCCATTCAAAGTCATATTAGCTTTAATGGCTGACCAGTCCCAAATTCGTTTAGCTATGAATCGTATCTCTTTAAACGGAATCTCTTTGAGTACCACAATCAAAATTACTATTAGCATCAAAGAATCGCTTAAAGCTTGTGATAGCCCAGCTCCTGAACTTCCCCAATTACACCGGACGATAAACAAGTAGTTCAGTAAGATATTGGCACTGTTGCCCAATATAGACACTAGTAATACCTTTTTGTTCTGTTCCTGTCCTAACAACCAACCAACTAATATCATATTGAGCAAAGCGGCTGGAAATCCCCAAATTCGGATATCAAAATAAGCGATCGCTGAAGCTCTGACATCTGGGGGGGCACTTAGAAGAGTAAACCCTATTTCTCGCAATGGGTACTGTAAGATGAGCAAAATTAGACCAATTCCAGCAGCTGTTAAACCATTCCGGAATCCCAATAGCAGTGTTCCTTCTCGATCGCTACGTCCGACTGCTTGGGCAGTCATTCCTGTGGTTGCCATGCGTAAAAAATTTAAAACCCAGTAGATATAGTCGAACAGGGTTATCGCTAAAGTCATTCCTGCCAAATAGCGGATGTCTTCCAAATGACCTAAAAATGCTACACTGACTGCACCCGCAAGCGGTACCATAATTGAGGAGAGAATATTAGTAATAGCTTGCCGTAAATAGCGTCCTAAGAAGTTATAGCGAGAAGAGAGAGTAAGGCTCATAAATTATCCACGGTAAGCGCATCGAAATTAGTCGTCGATCATGAGGTGTTGTGATGGATTAACAAAATAAGCAACGAGTCCATCATTCTCTTAATTTTATCTATGAATAAGATTTTATTCCTTAAATAATCATTGGAGCAGAGTAAGAGATGTTTAGCTAATTATAATTATTTTCAAAATTTGGCAAACCAGCCCTTGAAATTTCTAGTTTTTTCTAGTTATTCATAGTTGGAAGACAACAATTTTTATCAAGTAATATCTATACCCGCAGGCTTCGGCTAAACCCATATTGCGTTATACTAAGTATGAAGAAATCATCAAAAAAAGAAAATAATCATGACAGCTAATAGCAGTCTAGAAATTTTTTGAGTGCGATGCCCGCAGGCTTTGGCGAAAGCCGTATCGCCGACGAGTGTAGGGTGCGATCGCTCAAATTGTTGTACCAATTCAAACAGGAGAGATGCTGATGCAATCAGCGTTACGGATTGAGACTAAGATATTACCAGGCAATAGGATTGAGATAAATTTGCCTACTGATACTGCCTCAACTTCAGTAGGACAACTTGTTGAAGTGATTGTCCTGCTCCCAGAGCAAAAACCTGCAAGAGAAAAGCAATCTATTCTAAAATTGCTTGAAGAAATCCATCAGCAGCGTCCCATTGGTAGAAGCGTGGAAGAAATTAATCGAGACTTACAGGCGGAGCGAGACGCATGGGACAACTAGCTTTTCCAGACTCTGCTCATGTATACATCGATACGGTAACTGTCATTTACGCCGTTGAAACATATTTTAGAGCAAGCCACGCAACCTATCACCAATCAAATGTTAGACAAGAGGAAGCAAATACACATTTACGGATTCAGGAGATCAACTTTTGAACAACCTGCAACGATTAACCCTTAACGGATTCAAGTCTATTAAAGCTATGGATCTTGAGTTGCGTCCCTTAAATATCTTGATTGGAGCAAACGGAGCAGGCAAAAGCAATCTCATCTCGTTCTTCAAGATGCTCAATGAGATGATGGCTGGACGCTTCCAACAATATATCGGTGTGTCAGGGCGTGCTCAGTCGCTCTTGCACTTTGGAGCCAAAATAACTCCTCAGATAGAAGCAAAACTGGAGTTTGAAGTAGAAAATGCGGTAGATACCTATCATCTGCGGTTATTCCATGCTGCCAGTGATACCCTGATCTTCGCCGAAGAGACATTGAGCTTCCTGCAAACGGGTTGGACATCCCCAAGGATTGACCAATTGGGTGCAGGGCATCAGGAAACAAAAATTAGTGTAGCAGCACAGGAAGGGAAACAGACAGCTCAGACACTCAAGTATTTACTTGATCGTTGCCGTGTATATCACTTTCACGATACATCTTCTACAGCGTTCGTGCGGCAATCCTGTTACACTGGCGATAACCGATGGCTCATGCCTGATGCCGGAAATTTAGCTGCATTACTTCTGAAATTCCGCGAAGACGATATTTCAGCTTATCAACGTATCGTCGGAACAATCCGTTTGATTGCACCATTTTTCGATGACTTTGTTCTTGAGCCAGATAGATCTAATCGTGTTATTCTGAACTGGCAAGAAAAAGAGTCAGATAGGGTATTTGGACCCCATCAATTTTCAGATGGTACTTTACGCGCCATATGTCTTGCAACACTGCTTTTACAGCCAGAGGATAGGCTACCAGAACTCATCGTTGTTGATGAGCCAGAACTAGGTCTTCATCCCTATGCTCTAAATGTTGTGGCTGGTTTGTTTAGCAAGGTTTCGCTCCATACACAAGTCCTCATTAGCACCCAATCGAGTTCTTTCTTGGATAATTTTGATCCTGAAGATGTGATTGTGGTAAACCGAGAGGGCAAGGAGTCGCAATTTAAGCGGCTCAATCCTACAGAATTAGAAGCTTGGCTCGACGAGTACAGTCTCGGAGAAGTCTGGGAGAAAAATATCATTGG
>CAZZVG010000491.1:0-5435 GCA_964657295.1 Iningainema sp.
AAAAAACTCAAACAAATCAGTAGCCGCTCCTTATACCTTTTTTTGCTTAGCAGTGAGAGAATACTTTAGTAGAATCAGCGATTGACACAAATCCTCAATATCATGGGTAATACTTTTGGGCATCTGTTTCGCGTCACTACTTTTGGCGAATCCCACGGTGGTGGTGTGGGAGTTGTGATTGACGGTTGTCCTCCACTCCTAGAAATTTCAGCTGAGGAAATTCAAGTAGAACTAGATAGAAGACGACCAGGACAAAGTAAAATTACAACGCCTCGTAAAGAAGCTGATACCTGTGAGATTTTGTCTGGAGTATTCGAGGGGAAAACGCTGGGAACGCCGATCGCTATCTTAGTGCGGAATAAAGACACTCGTCCCCAGGATTACGATGAGATGGCACAGACGTATCGCCCTTCTCATGCAGATGTGACTTATGATGCCAAATATGGGATTCGCAATTGGCAGGGTGGTGGGAGATCGTCGGCACGGGAGACAATTGGACGAGTTGCTGCAGGTGCGATCGCCAAAAAAATCCTTCATCAAGTAGCCAATGTTGAAATTATCGGTTACGTCAAGCGCATCAAAGATTTAGAAGGGGTCGTTGATCCGAATAAAGTTACCTTAGAAGAAGTCGAAAGCAACATCGTCCGCTGTCCTGATGCTGAATGTGCAGAACGGATGATTGAATTAATTGAACAAATTGGCAGACAAGGCGATTCTATTGGTGGTGTTGTGGAATGCGTAGCCAGAAATGTACCGAAAGGCTTGGGCGAACCAGTTTTCGATAAATTGGAAGCGGATATCGCTAAGGGTGTGATGTCTCTCCCTGCAAGTAAAGGTTTTGAGATTGGATCGGGTTTTGCTGGGACGCTACTGACTGGGATTGAACATAATGACGAATACTATATAGATGAAAATAATGAAATTCGCACTGTAACCAATCGTTCTGGTGGCATTCAAGGTGGAATTTCCAACGGTGAAAACATCATCCTCCGTGTAGCATTTAAGCCAACGGCAACCATTAGAAAAGAGCAGCAGACTGTCACTCGTGAAGGTCAAGCAACGGTTTTGGCAGCGAAAGGACGGCACGATCCTTGTGTCTTACCGCGTGCAGTTCCGATGGTTGAGGCGATGGTAGCGCTGGTGTTGTGCGACCATTTGTTGCGTCATCAGGGACAGTGTAAGGTGTTGTAAATATCACAGTCATTTTGAGTCACATTTTAATCATTCTTCATCCTCTACTTCTATAGATAAAGTCTCTAGTTCTGCTTCCAATTGCTCAATTGTTGGTAAACTTCCTTGCAATTGTTCTGGTAGAGTATCCCGTAGTTGATAAGTTGACACTCCAAAATACGCACATTATGTCCCCAAGGAATTAGTGCAATAAGCTGTTGCACAATTTGCTCATCCAGTCATCGTTAGTCTGGGTAGATTTCGTAGATGACGCCGCTTTGCCACCACAATGCGATCGCTAATTCAGTTTGACTCATACTGCTTGTCTTAGAATTCGGACATCGATCCATCGCATTCCAGCTCGTCTAGCCGCTTCCAGCCCAGTATCACTATCTTCATAAACGATACACTCTTCGGGTGCAACGCCCATTCTTTTAGCTGCGAGCAAAAACAAATCCGGAGCAGGTTTCCCCACTGACACATCGTCTAGGGTGACGATTGTATTGAATAGCGATCGCAGCTTAATTGCGTCGATTATTGACTCTACAACAAAGCGCTGTCCATTGGAGGCAACCGCCATTGGCACATTGTTGTAATTCGCTCGGGCAATTTCTGCCACTGCTGGCACTTCTTGCACCTGATCAATTAAGTTTAAAAAATGCTCCTGCCGCTCCACATCGACAACACGCTCATTGATCACATAGCCAAAACTTTGGTTGAAAGCTTGAATCAACTCCATTGCAGGAAGTCCCGTGTGTTCGTAGTACCACGCCTCCGGCAACTCTGCCCCAAACTTCTGAAACGCTATCACAAAACTCTGGAAATGTACAGATAAGGTATCTGCTAGTGTGCCGTCACAATCGAAAATCAAAGCGGCATAAGGCGGGGAAGGCGCGATTAAGTCATTAAGAATTGGCGAAAAGCACATCGAACATCTCTGAACTCGAAGGTTTACATTGTATTCCTTTTCTCAACTGGTATGGAGGGGAATAGTTCAGTATCATCTCATTCTTGAACGTGGGCTAAAAAGCTCGCCCTTTTTTACTGGTGTTGTTATAGTAGCATTTATAATCAGTATTCAGGGTCATCTCACCTTCAATGAACATAGAAAATGAACTTCAAACGCGGGTAGAACATTTTACTGCCCTAAAATTTAAGTACCAGGCAACAAAATACAAAGATTCATCACCTTTAAGTCTTCTGTATCTCATTCTGCGAAAAGTTGACTTAGGAATCAAGACGATTGACTTAGAATTCGATTGGTTAAAAGAACATCAGCTGTTTGAAACTATTGAAGTTATCCAGCAACATGAACAACATAGGGCAGAAGAACTCAGGAAACTAGATTGGGAGTTCGAGCAAATTAAGTTTAAGTACAAAGTTTCTAACTTTTGGCAAGGTTTCAAAGATGATATTTCCGCTCCTCTGTACTCCATCCTTTGGAAGCTTAACTCAGAAAATCAGCTTACTGATTCAGAGGTTGAATGGCTGAAAAAGAATCAGCTGGTTGAAACACTTGCAATTGTTCAGGAGATGAAACTAACTCGGCACTTTATTGCACTCAAAGCAAAGTACCAAGCTACTCAACATCAAGATTCATCGCCAGATAGTCCACTATATAAAATTTTGAAGAAATTAGACACAAAAGCACGGTTAGGTGATAATGAGTGTGAGTGGCTAATAAATTCCCAACTCTTTGAAACCTAATAAAAAATCAACCTATTATGAAAAAAGTGATAATCCGCCTTGGATGTCACACTTGTCAATAACCCCGGCTCTGAATCCTGACACTCAAATTCCTTGAAAGGTTTGCATAAAAATGGATTTTGTGACGATTTTAGGATTAGCTGCTGCGACATTAACGACTTTTGCATTCTTGCCTCAATTGATAAAAACTTGGCAAACAAAATCAGCTAAAGATGTTTCTTATTCCATGCTGATTGCTTTTAATCTTGGTGTTTTTTTATGGCTAATATACGGCCTTTATCTCCAAGCTTTGCCGATTATTCTAGCTAACAGTGTGACATTGTTTTTTAACATCATAATTTTATGCCTTAAAATTAGATATAAATAGCGGAAAGTCAATTTCAAATCGATTACCTGAATCTGCAATTTTATAACCCATATTTTGCACTTCAAATAGTAGTATAATTAGATTACATTCCGGAAAAACTGAAAATTATAATTTTGACACCTCATTTAATGAACCGTCAAGATGCCTTGGCTGACGCCACGTCTGACGACGAACGCGTTAGCGAGTCTTCTCCGACAGGAGAAGAGAAGAACGCTCCTGTCAGAAGTACATATGATAGGTTCATTCAGCAAGAGGAGTCAATGCCAAAGAAAATTCGGGAACTAAAACAAATCCTTCGCCAAGCTGGTTTTACAGAAGTTCCAGGAAAAGGAAGTCACACCAACTGGATACATCCCCTATACGTCGGAAAACTGACAATTTCTGGTAAAGATGGAACAGATGCTAAACCCTATCAAGAAAAGGATGTACAACAAGCTATTGAGGAAGTAGAGGGTAAGACAGAAAATGATGAAACTTAAGTATCAAATGATTATAGAGTGGTCAGAGGAAGACAACTGCTTTTTGGTAGGTTTCCCTGACTTTAAGGGACAACGTTGGCGGACTCATGGAGATACTTACGAAGAAGCAGTGGCAAATGGAACTGAGGCGCTACAGTCTTTGGTAATGGCTTATCAAGCTACAGGTGAACCGCTTCCAGAACCAACTGTTAATCAAGCAGCATAGATCTGAAATACTATCCCCGACTTCTTAGAGGGGATATGGAGGCGATCGCACAAAATGAAACTGCGATCGCGGTTATAAATTGCGGTGTAGGCTCAATTCGTATTCGCTATCATTTTTACATTGGCTCAATTCTTAACAAAAACCTGTGACATCATCTGTATTCGCTACCGAACGCCTGCTTTTTACCCCCGCTACCCCCGACACAGACGCTATCCCCACCATCTTTGCCTTTCCGAATGAGTACACGGTGGGGATAACAAGCCTGGGCTATCAAGTGGTGTGGGCAACTTTAGCAATGCGTTCCGATTTGCAGGTGAGTCGCCTGTTTACCGATACCCACGAACAACTTCCGAGAGAACCAGAATTACTCGGCTTTTCCATGTCGTGGGAACTGGATTATGTCAATATTTTGAATTTACTGGAATCTTTACAAGTTCCCATCAGGGCAACTTCCCGTGATGATCATCATCCCATAGTTTTTGGTGGCGGTCCCGTACTCACTGCTAACCCCGAACCTTTCGCAGATTTTTTTGATGTCATTTTGCTAGGAGATGGTGAAAACCTGCTAGCAAATTTCATCGACGCTTACAAAGAAGTCAGAAACGCCTCTAGACAAACTAAACTGCAAGCACTTGCACAACTGCCGGGAATTTATGTACCCAGCCTTTATGAAGTATCGTATCATGCATCCGACGGTGCTGTCAAGTTAATTCAACCAATTTCTACAGACATCCCTGCCGTGGTGCAAAAGCAAACCTATCGGGGAGATATCCTCTCAACATCAACAGTTGTGACGGAAAAAGCAGCATGGGAAAATATTTATATGGTGGAAGTCGTCAGAAGCTGCCCAGAAATGTGTCGCTTTTGTCTGGCAAGTTATCTAACGCTTCCTTTTAGAACAGCAAGTGTGGAAGGTTCACTGATTCCAGCGATTGAAAAAGGTTTATCGGTGACAAAACGCATCGGATTGTTGGGGGCTTCTGTCACTCAGCATCCAGAGTTTGAAAAACTACTCGATCATCTGAATCAGACAAAGTACGATGATGTGCGTCTCAGCATTGCCTCAGTTCGGACAAATACGGTAACAGTAAAATTAGCCGAAATTTTGGCAAAACGAGATACGCGATCGCTCACGATTGCCGTAGAAAGTGGTTCGGAGAATTTACGGAGAATCATAAATAAAAAATTACAAAATGATGAAATTATCCAAGCAGCAATCAATGCTAAAGCTGGTGGATTAACAAACTTGAAACTTTATGGAATGGTAGGAATTCCCGGTGAAGAACCAGAGGATATTGTATTACCTTGGAATCACTTGCAAAGACCTTTACCACAATCCATACTAATAAAGCATCTGGCTGATGCTACCAGTTATTTCAACTTACCCCAAAAAGAACTTCAGCCGCTAGGAGAAAGTTTTATTTAATGGAAACCGCAGTGAAAAAGTCGGATTTTGTCCTGAGTCCTTACATGAACAGCAGCGACTTGCGGGCAACTTATCAAATTC
>CAZZVG010000492.1:0-5433 GCA_964657295.1 Iningainema sp.
ATTTTTAATTTTTAATTTTTAATTGCTTCTACCGTCCCCGATCCCAGCGCCAGAGGAAAACCATCAAGGCAACTACTCCTATTTGGAGTGCTAAGTTGGGTAAAGCACTGTTAACATCACGTCCAGCAAGCACCTGAGAAAGGAAAACGAATATACCAATAAAGCCAGAAGCACCGCAAGCAACATAGACAAATTGCCGTAAGCCGCGATAGGGGGCTGCAATTTCTGCCTTAAGACGGGCATATTGTTCAGGGGTAAAGCGATTTTTAGGATTTTGTTCTACCATAATGTTAATGATGCTATACTTCTAGATTGTGTACGCCGATGTGGCTCAGTGGTAGAGCAGCTGATTCGTAATCAGCAGGCCACGGGTTCAAATCCCGTCATCGGCTTTTTTCTCAGAGATTTCCATAGCAGTATCGTTTGGCTCATCCGGGGCAGACCGAAAATAAATCCAGCCGATCAATTCGTCAGTTGCTTTTTCTATAGCAGCCCAGTAACCGAATCCATACCTTGCACACTGGTTAGGTGCAAGATCTGAGTGTACGAACCTAACTTGTTGAAGGACTTTCACCGGTTAAGAATTTTTCAAAAAGCCGGAAAAAGTTCTCAAAGGCTTCTCTCTCATCTGCTGAATAGAAAAGAATAATGCTATCCCAACCGTGAGATGACGTAATCTTAAATTTTTCCTGTATCCACGCAACGTCTCTACATAGGTTGACAGTAGGTAAACAACTACTGAACCGTATTGGGCTATAAGCCTGCGACTTTAATCGCAAGCGAATGACAGTGTGGTGCAAGATTTGAGCGATCGCACACTTGAACTGTAAGTATTCCCATATTGAGGTAAAGCTGTATTGAGGAATGCTTACAAACACTATCAGGTCATCTCAGTGGTGTGCGTGGAAGGAAACAGCAGTTTATAGGGATTACACAAATAAAGCATGCCTTTGCATGCTAAGTTGAGCTTTGTACCCTTCGGTTAGCTGAGAAACAAATTTACAAAACTTATTTTGGCTGGATTGATTTCTAACAATAAACATTTTACTGTAGGTAGAAAACAAAGACTAACTACAAAAAGATGTAAATTTAAAATTCTTAATGTAAGCACAAAAAAAACAATATGAACCTACCTTTTATTGTAGACGTTGCAATTGGCTTAACTTTTACTTTCTTAATTTTGAGCTTGCTAGCCTCTGAAATTCAAGAACTCATCGCTACACTTCTACAATGGAGAGCTAAACATTTAAAGAAAACTATTGAAGATCTTCTAGCTGGTGGCAGTGAAGGTCTACAACAATCTCAAGATTCTGGACCTGAACAACTCTATGAAGAGATTCAGCGTGTCATAAAATTAGTTAATCTACTTTATGGTCACCCTTTAATTAATACCTTGAATTATGAATCTAAAGGATTAAGGGTAACAGCAGAACAGCTTAAAAGTAAAATAAATTCTAATACTAGCAATCCACATTCATATGCACCTGTAGATGAGCAAGAAATATTTGGGAAAAGGAGAAGCGCACCTTCCTATATTCCTTCAGAAACGTTTGCTACTAGTTTACTAAAAACATTAGGATTTCGTAGTTTATCTCATAAAACTTTAGAAATTTATTTCCATCTAAATCTTTTTAATCAGATAGAGTCTAAAATAGAATCTTTACCTAATAAGAAAGATCGGGAAAAGCTGTACAGTATTTTTCAAGTATTCCTAAGAAAGTTTAATGAAATAGCCAAGGATTTTAGAAAGGGAGGAAAGAATTTAAATGATAGCATTGAATCAATAGAATCTGAACTTCAAAGTTTTATTGATAATGCTAAAAATAGCGTAATGGGAAATAATATTCCAGACCAACTAGAACAGTTAAAACAAGATTTTTTTGTGAGTGATGAGAAAAGTAAGCTTGCAGCACAAGCAAGGTTGAAAGAAGATTTAACGCCAAACTTAATGACAACTATACAAATATATAAAGAAATAAGAAATATTAAAAAGGATAGCCCAACATATACAAGAATTAAAGAAGCTTGTCAGGATACAGTTACTAACTTTGATGAATTGCATAATGTATTACCTAAGTCTGTCATAGAAAGTTTATCTGTTTTAGCAAGGCGGGCTCAAATAAAAGCTAAAGACATTGAAGAGCAAATGCTTCAATTTCAACAAGAGATTGAAACCTGGTACGATCGCGCTATGGACCGCACGATGGGGGTATATAAGCGAAATACTAAGGGGATGTTACTTATTATTGGCTTTATTCTTTCTGCCGCAGTGAATGCAGACAGTATAAATATAGCGAGTAGATTATCTGAAGATACTACATTGCGTAATATAATTACTCAAAACCTGTCACAAATCAATAACTCCTGCCCCAATCAAGACACCAATAAAGACATAATAGCTTGTGTTAACCAGCCAGCCAGAAACGCTTTAAAAGATGCTTCTTTGCCACTTGGTTGGACTAAATCTAATTTAAAACAACAGCTTAGTTGGAAAAAAGCTAACTCAATACAGAAACTTGGGCGGTTGTTGCAAATGCTGTTGGGTTTGTGTTTAACTACTCTAGCTATTTCTATGGGCGCCCCCTTTTGGTTTGATTTGCTAAGCAAGTTTGTCAATGTTCGTAATACAGGTGCAAAACCTGAATCTTATACTGGCGATCGCCCAACCGCCAACTCAACGAAACAAGAGAATGGCAGCTGATACTAAGGATAAAAATGCATATTTCTACCTAGCGAATCCAA
Source organism: Iningainema sp. (assembly GCA_964657295.1). GTDB lineage: Bacteria > Cyanobacteriota > Cyanobacteriia > Cyanobacteriales > Nostocaceae > Rhizonema. Next base: position 2,743 of record CAZZVG010000492.1, read on the forward strand.
AGTTTACAGGAGTAGGCATCGATAAAAATTTGAGCCAAGGAAACCCATAATGTTTGAGTTTAACACCTACATAGTTCAATTCTGTATAGTCAAATATCGTTGCTGCCTAGTATCAATTTCAATGGGTAAGCCGAGTTAACGATCGCCTGCTGAGTCTAAAGTCCAGTTACTTAAGGATAATCCGATTTCGCCCCTCTGCTTTTGCTTGGTAAAGTGCCTTATCTGCCATCACAATCAAATCTGTAGGTGTTGATTCAAATTTGGGAATGGTAGTTGCTACCCCGATACTGAGGGTGACGTAATCACTGACGGCTGATTTGGGGTGAACAATTTGCAGTTCCCTAATTCCAGCTTGCATCGCTGCTGCAAGGTGAACTGCATCATCCGCATGAGTGTGCGGCATAATCACAGCAAATTCTTCGCCGCCGTAACGCGCTACTAAATCATGATCTTTCTGTGCTGTAAGGTTTAAGACAGTAGCCACCTTTTGCAGGCATACATCCCCAGTCGGATGACCATATTTATCGTTGTAAAGTTTAAAAAAGTCGATATCGCACAAAATTAGTGACAGGGGCTTCTGCTCCTGTGCTAAACTCAACCACTGAGTGTTCAGATAATGGTCAAAGCGGCGGCGGTTAGCCACCCCAGTTAAGCCATCCAAAGTGGCGAGTTCCAACAAAGCCTGGTTAGCAGCCTCCAACTGTTTGTATAGTTGCGCTTGTTGCAGCAGCCGTCGTACCCGCTGGCGGAATACCGCCCAGTGGATTGGCTTAGTGACGTAATCACTAGCACCCGCCGCAAAGGCACGGTTTACCGAATCCGGATCGTCTAAGCCGGTAATCATTAATATAGGAGTGCGATCCCATAGCTTTGAGATAATAGTATTGCCCAAGGCAGATTCAGTATCAAAGTTTGCTAGTGCTAACGCCAAATTCTTCCTGGCAATCTGAATCAGCTGTTTACAGCAGGTAAAGCCATCCATAACTGGCATCACAGCATCCAGCATAATCAGATCCGGTTTGACATTCGCGTAAGCATCTAAACACTGTTTGCCATCACTGGCTTCGATTACTCGGTAGCCTTGTTCTTCCATAGCTTCACGTAACAACAGTCGCATGGTCTTGTCATCATCAACCACAAGAATCAAAGGGGGTTCGCTGTTCGGAGAAAGTTGCTTTATCCCTGACATAAGTTGCGTTCCGCGCATACTGTTGAACGGGGTAGAGTGAGAAAATAGGTTCGCTCCCTGATCAATGCCAGAATCGGCTGCAATGTATCCACTATCGTCGTAAACTGTTGTTGCACAGCAGATAGCTTGTTTGTTGTGAGCCAAGCTTGTGGTAGATAAGTAGGTTCCATAAATAATTAATCTATCCGGAACGCAAAAGTGTTTGTGACGTTTTTTGTCATACTAGGGGTACGGTATAAAAATGTTACTATTTATTTTTCCCAACTCCCAACGTGTAATTGCAATTTTCTAAAAAACTTCAGATGCACATTTTGAGTACGTAGTCCTGCGGTACGTTTAGATACCACTTGAGGATGGGCGGAAAATTGAAGCCCAGTAACTGGCTTCGACAATATCTACTCTTGTTGCAAGTGGCGCTTTCCGCCGTTTAGGCTTCTAACCCTTAGGAAAAAGTAGCTAGCATAATACCACCGCCTTTCGCAAAAACGGCTAAAAATTTAGAGTCAACTAGATTTTTAGAACTAGTCCTTTCAAGGTGATTCATAAAATCTTAGTTCTGGCGATCAAACCTCTACTTTTCTCTCTATGTTACGCCAGTCGCCTCTGTCGGGAAACCCTCCGGAGAGCGCTGCCTCCTCTGTGCCTCTGCGGTTAAAAAGTAATTTATTTAATCACAGAGGCGCAGCGGAAAGTCTGAGCGCCGGCTTCCGGCGATCAGAACTTTCCAAGAGAGAGAACACAGAGAACCGAGAAATTATTGTCCAAAAATTTTAGCCACCTTGAAAGGGCTAATTTTTAGAACTTACGCATTGACAAAATTTTGATTGTGTGCAAGTTGCCTTAGTGCATCTCTACATAAATCACCTCAACTAATTCGGGTTTTAAAGCGCTTAGGACTTATGTCCTAAGCGCTATATTCTTAAGTAGGTTTAAGTGAACCAATTTATGCGCTCCTTCTGTCAGATGGTAATGGTAATTACTAATTGCTAATTGCTAATTGTGAGTCCAGTCCTTGCAGCTTGTTTCCCGCCGTAAGGAACTGGCGATCTTCGAAGCGTTAGCGATAGCGAAGCGATCTTCCGGTACTCCGGCGTCGGAACGAGCGTCACCCGAAGGGCTAATTGTCAATTGTTACCAGTCTTCCATTAGCCATTACCAGCCCTAACTATAAAGTGCAACTTACGTTATTTACTGTTACCAAGTTTTTTAAATGCCAGATTCATTGATGTATCAGCAAGACAATTTTGTTGTTCTTGAAACAAACCAACCAGAACAATTTCTTACCGCCTCAGAGTTACTGGAAAAGCTCAAGATAATCCTAGAAAAAATCAATTTTCTGGATTTGTCACCTGATTTACAAAAGTTTGATTCCCTCGAAAAGCGATCGCAGTATTTACTAGACACTAGTTGTGAGTTGGATCTGGGTCCTGGGCAATATTTCCAGTGGTACGCGGTTCGCTTAGAAAAGTAAATTTTTGTTGGTTGTTGGTTGTTGGGTGTTA